>NZ_JYDF01000004.1:0-69625 GCF_003263525.1 Rahnella sp. NRRL B-41462
CCGCCCCCATTAACGTGAACGCCGCGATTGCCAGCCACGGCGCTGCGGGAAACACACTGAGCAGCGCCAGCAAACCAATACCCGCGCCCTGAATCAGACAGCCCGGAATAAATAACGCCCGCGGCCCGAGCCGGTTAAACATTTTGCCGGTAAAACTGATGGCAGCAAATGACGCCAGTGACCACGGCAACATCAGCCCGCCCGACTGCGCCGCCGAGAAGTGGTGTTCATTCTGCAGATACAGCATGGCAATCAGGCTGACGCCGGTAAACACGCCGGGAATACACTGATAAATCAGCATGCCGGTGCGCAATAACGGATCTTTTATCAGCGTCAGATCCAGCAGCGGCTCAGGGTGTTTTCGCGATGCCCGTACAAACATCGTCATCAGCCCTGCACCGGCCACGAATAATGCACTGCCGCTCAGCCATTCACTGTTTTCGCCCAGAGATGTCAGCCCCCATAGCACCAGCGCCAGCCCGCCATTCAGCAGCGCAAATCCTTTCAGATCGAACCTCCCTGCCGGTTCACGCGGCGTTTGCGGCAGCCAGCACAGTGCCAGAACCCAGGCCAGCGACGACAGCGGCAGGCTGGCAATAAACACCCAGCGCCAGCTAAAACTGTCCACGATAATGCCGCCGAGAGCCGGAGACAGCGCCGGTGCCAGCAGCCCGACCAGCATGATCACCGCAGACAGCCGGGCGCGTTCATGGCTGCGGTACAGTGCATAAGTCAGCGTCTGCCCGAGCGGGATCAGCAATCCGCCGCCAAGCCCCTGCAAAACCCGCCAGCCAATCAGCGTGATCAGGCTTGCGGCGCCCGCTGCAGCGAGTGAGGCAAGCATAAAAATCGTCAGCGAGAGGATAAACACCCGCCGCGCACCGAAACGCCCCGCCAGCCAGCGGCTGAGCGGAATAACCAGTGTCAGCCCCAGAATATATCCGGTACTGACCCACGCCAGCGCGCTGACTGGTGCCTGAAATTCCCGTGCAATGCCGGGATACGCCACATTGGCGATAAACATGTTGATCAGATCAACGAAAAAACCGAGCAAATACACTGCGGCAACCCGCGCCCTGTGACTCATTCTTACGCATCCACAATGGGTAAAGGCGGCCAATGTAACGGAGAAGTTCTTACGGATAAACGGACGCGGTGCAGTTACACTGTCAAAATTATTTTGACAGTAAGGACACACAGAATGCTGAATTTACAGCGGCTGGAGATTTTCGTCGCGGTGGTTAACGCAGGCAGTTTTACCGGCGGAGCAGTCTCCCTCGGGCTGACCAAAGCGGTAGTGAGTTTTAATGTGAAGCAACTGGAAAGTGAAACTGGCGTCGCACTGCTGACCCGAAGTACCCGGCGGCTGGCACTGACGGAATCAGGCGAACGCTTTTATCAACGCTGTCAGGATTTATTGCAGGAAGCCGAAGCGGTGCTCGACGACGTGCGTCGTGATCACGGTGGCCTGAGCGGTCAGTTGCGGATCACCAGTACCCCGGAATACGGCGCGCGCGTGGTGGTTCCGGCGCTGGCGGCGTTTTCTGCACTGCATCCGCAACTGCGCATTCAGCACGTCGCCTCTTCACATCACGACGACCTGATCGCCGGACGTTTTGATCTGGCGATCCGTCTCGGCCAGTTGACTGATTCTAGTCATCACGCCGCCGCACTCGGGCGTTTCGGTATACTGCCGGTGGCATCTCCGGCCTTTTTGCGCGAACACGGAAACATCACTACGCCGGACCAGTTGGCCGCAAGCCGGTGGATCGCTCACAGCCGTCTGCCGTTACCTATGAGCTGGCCGGTCACTGATACTCAGGGAAAACAAAACCCGTTTCGCGTGACGACGCCGCCCGCCATTGTGGCCGACAGCGCCTCGGCGTTGTTAGCCTTTGCACTGGCAGGTGCAGGCGTCGTGCTGTTGCCGGACTGGCTGGTGCAGCCGGAAATCGACGCACAGCGTTTATGCCATGTGCTGCCCGGTCACCGTTTTCCGCCACAGGGCATTTTCGCGCTGTATCCTAACACCCGTCACGTGCCTGAAAAGGTGCGAAGCTTTATTGATTTTCTGCAAAGCCGGCTGGCGGAGTTCCCCGCCCAAGCTAAGATTTAACTCAGCTCACGGGAGGAAACATTCATTATGATCATCGAGACATCACGGTTGCTGCTCCGGCCTGTTACGGCTGAGGATATTCCCACGTTTTTTGCTATTTACGGCGATCCGCAAACCAATCTTTTTAACCCGCGCGGCCATTGCCGGACATCGCGGCAGCACAGGAAAAACTGAACAGCTGGCTGAGGGAATGGCCGGATAATGGTTACGGGCACTGGGCCATTGCGCACAATCATCAACCGGATCAGATTATCGGTTTCGGCGGGCTGGGTATCCGTGAAGGCTACGAAAATCACCGTGTGTTTCTTGGCTATCGCTTTGCGACAACAGCGTGGGGAAAAGGACTGGCAACGGAGTTTGCCAGCACAGCGCTCAGCACCGGTTTTGAGAAACTGGGCATACCGCGGATTTCGGCTACCGTACGTGAAAATCATCTGGCTTCACAGCGCGTTCTGGAAAAAATCGGCATGCAGAAAGTGGGTTTTGAGGGCGATCCGCTCCATGGCACGGGCAGTTACCTTTACCGGCAGACCAACCCGCGCACAGTCAGCGGCCCATCGTTCAGCTGACATAAAACCACCTTGGGCGATCGTCCCCCGCCTGAGATCGGAAAATTCTGAGTCTCAGGCATTGCTAGCTTTTTTTTTCTAAAAATACCTGTACAACTTTCTATATCTTGTATAACTTTATAGTCACACAGGCAATCATTACTCACACATCTATTAACATAAGGGTTAATTATGCGTCAGAACAGACACAACGGAATGGCCCCGGACACGTCTCATTCCTTATACAGTCAGGTCTTTTCTGAAGAGGAAACAATGGGGCGCGTTGTTGTTGAAATTCTTGAGGCAGGAAAGAACCTCAATCGCAAAGCTTTATGTTCAAAACTTTTAAATCGTGTTGAAGCGGCTGGAAGTGAAGAAGAGGAAAAGCATTATATGAAGCTTATCCGTCTGGTACTTGAACGAGATTCATGATCCACCCTGATTAAGATCATAGTGCAAAGATTGGCTTCATAGCATTTCAGTTCGACATATTATGCGGGCTTGATTAATTCACAGCCTACCAAATTTTATGCCCTCAGGCGTAAAGTACCAACTCTGAACCTGAAGCTAATCTGCCCAAGAACTTTGGCCGGCATATATTCAGAGGCTGCTAATATGTACAGAAGTAATGAAGAAAGACTGACTGATAAGCTGATAGGTGAGGCCGTAATTTCCTTGCTTAAATCGAAGAACCCGATATCGACTGACAGACTCATCGCACAATTACAGTTTATGGCTGCAAGTGCTGACAACATAAATCGGAAAAGTGCCTGCGAGCGGATTATTAATGAGATCCGCCATGATCTGGCTGATAAACGTGCGCGAATTACCTACGAAGTGCGGGATGTCGATAATGTACGACACTTTTTCAATGCTGAAGGGCCGTCCGATGACAAGAAAAGACATTGATTCATCAAAGAATCATTCGCTAAATCAGGGCGATGCGATGAATTCAAACCCATCCCAGACGATGACAGATTCTGTTTATCACTCAGATGTTTATAACTATTTCAACAATGCGGGCGAACTGTTTTTGAGTGAAACCGAAGTGTTGGGTGCCGCTATTCGCGTCATTCTGGCCGAACAAGGCAAAGTGACAAATAAAGCCATTATATTGCACCTGATTACACAGCTTGAATGCACATCCGATGTGGTGCAGTTGGATATTCTGCGTAGTGCACTGGAAATGGTTGTGGGTATGACACCCGAAAATTCCGGCGTCTGATCCCGGCTGATTAGATTTATTATATTTAATAATTTCACGTTCATTTTTGAAAACCGAACGTGACTTCACTCATAAACAGCAAGTGCGGAGGGTATCAAAATGCAAGATGTGTCTTATACTCATGTCAAATTAGCTGATTATATTCTGACAGAAGACCCGGAACTTCTGGTCGGAAATGAAACTGTCATCCGTATTTATAATAATTTAAAAAATAGGAAAGAACGGGTAACCCATAAAGATATTATTCTTTACCTGATTCAAAAAATTGAGCAGGAAAGTGATTCGGGTAAACAGGATGTATACTTAGAGGCACTTGAATACGTCGTATACCGCACTCCTGATGATGATGTCGTATAATATATCACCTGCGTAGCGTTAAGACTTTGCGAATCAGTCGGATAAATATTTTATATTTGTCCGGCTGATTCATTTAATCTTACTGAAATCTTTTATCGGACTTTTGATATTTAAAGATTTCGGTTTGTTAACAGATATTCCTGCTTAACTTCCGGCCACGCGACAACCGGTGCTCCATTTAGCCTTGGTGAAGCAAACAGCGAGCCCTGGAAATTACACACCCCTGCCGCATCGAGCCACATCCATTCTTCTGCTTTTTCAACACCCGTCGCGATAACCGATATTTCCAAAGAAGAGCAAAACCTGATAATGGCCTGAACAATGGCCTGTTTGGGTCCGCTGGTATGAATGTCACAAATCATATTGCGGTCAATCATAATCTTTTCCGGCTGGCATTGAGTCAGCAACAACAATCCCGCTGATCCTGCGCCGAAATCATCAATCGCCAGTCGTATTCCTGAGGCTTTAAGCTGTTGCAACGCTGTAACGAAATTATCTTCGCGTGTCACGACGCCGTTCTCGGTGATTGCCACGACAATCTGCTCCGGAACCAGACCATGAGCAGTAATCTCATGAACTAAAAATCCGATAGCATCAGGTACCCGGACTAACGTCATAGGCAAAAGTTTGATTGTCAGCGTTTTGTCGCTGATCCCCATCTTCTGTGCCAGTGCAAAAGCCAGCTTTTTGGTTTTCAGGTCAGCTTCATAAATGGTTGTTCTGGAAAGCGCAGAAAAGTACTCCATCGGAGAACCGCCACCTGGACCGCACAGACGGGCTTCGTAAGAGGTAATCTCGCGACTCAGTGGATCAACAATGGGCTGATACGTAAAGCTGTAATCCTTCATCTCGGGAAAGATAAATCCTGCTTCAGGTTTCAGTGACTCATCGGCGATAAAAGACCAGGAATCCGCCGGAAGAATTTCGAGATAATTTTCCTTTTCACGAGCCTGTACAAAGGTGCACAAAAATTGAAGCGCGCGGTCTTCATAGGTCAGCCGGTATTTGGACGTCCCCTTATCCAGCACGGCCTGAAGGACAACATCCTCGTGATGGTGCCTGAGGTCAAAAAGTTCCATCCCCACATTACCGAAGCGGCGCGACGGCGCGTAATCACGCATGAGAACAACGACATTATTGTGCCGCTGATCGCGGCAAATCTTATTATAAATAGCATCGACGGCCGCTTCCGGCCCTTCCAGCAACTGGAAAAAGTGCATTCCGTCAAAAAGCAGAATACCGGTAATACTGTTGCGTTCATTCCCGATGTTGGCTCGCGACACCATCTCTTCCAGAGAAGCAGGCAGGACAGAGTCACTGATGTGGCTGCGGTAGACGAGGGTTAAAAGCATTAAGAAATTCCAGGGCAGGCTTCAGTTATGAACCCCACGATAACAGAAATTTTATTTACGGAAAAATCTCAATTGATTATCTTCGCTAACATATTGTGGCGAAAAAATGCCGTGATGCTCAGGCCTGTGACCATTAAGAGTAATGGCGCGGTTGCCATTTTGGAGGATAATCGCTGACATTCTATTCATTTACAGGAAACAGGGCATGACTCAACAACCCGCACCAGAAGATTTTTACAGCGAAAAATACGGCCTGACCCGTACCCACTCAGAAATCATCAACGCCGCACAGCATGTCCGGCCGGGTAAAGCACTGGATTTAGGCTGTGGCAGCGGGCGTAACTCGCTGTATCTGAACCTGAAAGGGTTTGAGGTGACGGGCTGGGATAACAACGCCATAAGCGTCGCAAAAGTGAATGATATTATCGCGGCGGAATCACTGAATAACATCAATATCAGCGAAGCTGATCTGAACACGCACCGTTTCAGCGGTGAATATGATTTTATCTTTTCCACCGTGGTCATGATGTTTCTGCAACGCGACAGCATCCCGCACATTATTGAAGACATGCATGCGGCCACCAACACGGGCGGTTATAACCTGATTGTGGCCGCCATGGACAGCCCGGATTATCCGTGCCCGCTGCCCTTCCCGTTCACGTTCAAGCCGTCAGAACTGCGTGATTATTATCGCGGCTGGGAAATCGTGAAATACAACGAAGATGTCGGCGAACTGCATAAACGCGACGAAAACGGAGACCGTTACAAGTTGCGGTTTGCGACGCTGCTGGCAAGAAAAATCTGATATCCATCAGTCCTTCGCAGGCAAACCCTGCATAGCCTGGCTTTTCGACTAAACTTAAATTCCACCCAAAAAGGAGCACGATATGTCATCACAAGACTTTGATAAAGATCCTAACCGTGTGGAAGATAAAGTAGAAAACACGGTTAACCAGTTTGCCGGTGAAGCGCAAAAGCAATTTGGAGATTTTGTTGACTCTCCGAAACATCAGCTTAAAGGTGCTGCACGCAAATACTCCGCGCAGGCGAGTGAAGCAGTTTCTGACGTGGCGGATAAAATCAAAGAAAATCCGCTGTCGGGATTGATTGCTGCCGGTGCGATTGGCGTGGTTCTGGGGCTACTTTTAGGCCGCAAATAACCGTCCGGGAGAAACAGATTTCTCCTACACAAATTATTCACAAAAAGAGGGTATGATCTTGTCTTCTGTAGCAATCTACAGATTATTCAGACATTCCCCTTGTAGCAAATCCAATACCCGTCTCCCCTGACGGGTATTTTTTCGCCAGCTTGCGTGAATCATTGCCCTTTACCGACCAGCTGAGCGGCTTTGACGAAAATTTCATCTTCCACACCGTCCCCTTTTTTACGCCCGAGCCGCCGCAGTTCATCAATGATGCTCTCCCGGTTAATAATCGTTCCGCTGGAAATTAACCCCATAACAGCCGCACCAATGGCCAGCCCGATCAGGCCTGTCTTTTCGCTTTCGTCCTTCATGATGACCCCGGTAAATTATTCGAATTTTTCAGATAACGCTCAGTATCTATAGCTGATGTAATGGCATTTGTCAGAATTCGGGCACAGCCGGGATCGCATTTTTCTATCAGGGTTAAGGGGGCTGGCATAGCCTGAGACGGAGAAATTCCGCCTTGTCAGCAGTCTGTAAAAGACCTATATTTAGACCGAAGCCTCGACAGGAGCAGTAAAACATGCAAATACAGACCATCAGCTTCGTGAAGAAGCATGCCGCTGCGCTTGATTTATCACAACCTATACTGGTCACTCAGAATGGTGAACCGGCTTATGTGATTGAATCCTATGAAGACAGGCAAAAAAGGGATGAAACCATCGCTTTACTCAAGCTGCTGACACTGGCAGAAAATGATAAAGCTGAAGGCCGGACATTGACGAGGGAACAGTTGTTAGCAGATCTCTACTGATGAGTCACTCATCTCATCGGCTCATTATTGGGATCAATTTATGTCTGCCACGAAAAGTAAAATTACGATTGAGTACCTGCAAACTGTAAAGCTATCCATTGATGAAATCGCTTCGTTCCAGACCTTACAGGGAAACGACCCTTTAAAGATCATCAACGCTGTATTAGATGAGTTTGAAACAAAAGTGAAAGTATTTCCTTTGTCCTGCCCGGTTTCACCTGATCTTGCAGCGCTGGGGATTATCAAGTATCGCGAATGCAGTACGTTGAGCGGTTATCGCATCATATATACCTATGATGAACCGGCAAATTTGATCTCTGTCTATGTGCTGCTTTCGCAGCGGCAAAATGTTCAGGCGCTGCTGTTTAAAAAGCTGATCATGGGCTAACAACGCAAAAGCCACGCAAACATCGCGTGGCTTTTTTCAGCGCGTCATCCTCTGTTAAATCATCAGTTTTCCAGCTGGTACGTCAGCGTAATCTCGGCTTTCAGAACCTGTGAAACCGGGCAGCCAGCTTTGGCTTTTTTGATGATTTCATCGAATTTATCTTTATCGATGCCTGGCAACTTCACTTTGCTGTCGAGCGCGATTTTGGTGATCGCAAAGCCGCCATCCACTTTATCGAGTGAAACATCTGCGACAGTATCGATGCTTTCCGGCGTGTGCCCCGCTTCGCCGAGCATCAGCGAGAGCGCCATGGAGAAGCAGGCTGAGTGCGCCGCGCCAATCAGTTCTTCCGGGTTAGTGCCTGGCTTACCTTCAAAGCGGGTGTTGAATCCATAGGGTTGTTCCTTCAGGGCACCGCTTTCAGAAGAGATGTAACCTTTACCGTGTTTAATATCGCCTTCCCAGTGTGCCTGTCCTTTCTTATGAATGGTCATATTTTCCTCCGGTTTGCATTACATTAACGTTAAGTATAGCTTCTGATCGGTGATCCGCGAGGATGGCCGGGCTATGCGGTCTGCGGGTAACTTTTCTATAAATCACAACAAAATAGATAACCGAGGAATAAAGCATGTTTAAACCGCAAGATGTTGTTCAGTCCAAAACCGGCGGCCCGAAAATGATCGTCCGTCGTGTTGAAGGCGACACGCTGTGGTGCTCGCGTACGGACGACTTTTCTGCCACTGAAATTGAAGTAAAAGCCGACACCGTGGATCTGTATCACGAAGACGGCGATTTTGGCGTGTGCTGATCACTCCATCAATTTATCCCTCAAGGCTGCCACGGTGGCCTTTTTGTTTTCGTCAGATTGCCAAAAAGCACAACATGAATTAATATTCGATATTATTAAATAATAATTCACGAGAACAATGATACATGGACGCCAGCATTCCGGTAGAGAAACAGTTTCAGGCCTATAACCACCACGATCTCGATGCCTTTTCCGCCTGCTACAGCGAAGACTTTACCGCCTATCGCATGCCCAATATGCTGCCTTCCTTAGAGGGGAAAGACGCACTCAGAACGTTCTATAAAAACCACCGGTTCAACAACAGCGCATTACGTGCTGAGCTGATCTCACGAACCGTGCTGGGCAATAAAGTATTTGACCATGAAATGATCTACGGAATTTATGAGACCCCCGTCAACAGCATTGCCGTGTTTGAAGTCGAAAACGGGCTGATTAAAACAGCCTGGTTCTATTTTGAATAATCATGCATTTTTTGTGACTGGAAGTATTCATTGGTTGCGGATGGATATCCTAAATCATAATTTCCAATTATGTAAAATTCTGAATATAGTGGTCGGAAATTACTGAGAATAATCTGATCAAGGGACCGGCCATAATGAATAAGCCTTTTGCGTGGATGTCTGTGTTTGTTGCCGCCGCATTTTTAAGCGGATGCGCGCAGCCAACAGTTAAAAACACTGAGCAGGATCAGTCAGCACTGAATACCCGTTGCTACAGTGAGTTCAGGGCACTTCAGACGCTGGATAAACAAGCTTTCAATGTTTATAAGCAACAATTTAGTCAGCTCAACGACGCATATGCAGTTTATAAAACCAATGCTTCGCTGATTAACAAAGACTCCAAAGAAATGTTTGCGCTTGAATTAAAAGATAAGCAGACACTTATCTGTGCCCGAGTTAAAAGCGCCGTGTTCAATAACATGAATCAGCGTTCTCAGATGCTCAACGATATTTAACAGAATCAGACATTGAATCCTGGGATTTTATAATCTCAGGATTCAATGATTACTCTACCATCCTGCCCGCATTACCAGCCTTTCACCGCATCCCCGTGATAGATAGCGTCCGCCGCTTTCACTGTCGCATCCGTCTGATAAGCCTCAACCAGCTCCTTCACGGCCTGGCTGTCTTTGTTATCTTCACGTGCCACGATGATATTCACGTAAGGTGAATCTTTATCTTCGACAAACAGGCCATTTTTGCCCGGCGTCAGCCCGACCTGTCCTGAATAAGTGGTATTGATGATCGCCAGTTCAATTTTGTCGTCATCAATGGCGCGTGTCAGTTGCGGCGCTTCGATCTCAACAATTTTGAGATGCTTTGGATTTTCAACGATATCCAGAGACGTCGGCAGCAAACCTACGCCCTCTTTCAGTTTGATCAAACCTTCTTTTTGCAGCAATAACAGCGAACGGCCAAGGTTAGTCGGGTCATTAGGCACCGCAACCTGCGCGTTATCGCTGAGCTGATCAATGGATTTTATCTTGCGGGAGTATCCTGCAATCGGATAGACGAAGGTTTTCCCCACTTCCACCAGCTTGTAGCCCCGCTCTTTGATCTGCTTATCCAGATAGGGACGGTGCTGGAACGAGTTTACATCAATGTCACCGCTGCTCAGCGCCGAGTTTGGCAACACGAAATCGTTGAAGGTCACGACTTCCACATCAAGGTTATATTTGTCTTTGGCAGTCTTTTTGATGGTTTCCCACATCTGCTGATCGATACCCGCGCTGATACCCACTTTAATGTGGTTTTCCTGCGATTTTTGATCACAGGCACTCAGCGCCAGTGCGCCCACCAGAGATAATGCCAGAACTGAAAATTTTAGTGTTATGCGCATAACGGTTTTACTCTTTCCGTGAATAATTAAAAGGTTGAAACAGCATCGCTGAAGATCTCAGTGTTTCAAAGCCTGTCGGGATGCGCAAATACGAAAAAGAAATAACCTAGAGCGGGAATGCTGCCGGAACCCGCTGTACGCAGGTTCCGGCAGGAGGATTGTCTTATGTGGAAAGATTTCCTGATCGTAAACCGATCATTTGCCCGCCGCGTGTAATACCGCAGGTTGCGGGCGGGACAGGAAAATGGTGATGCCCGCCAGCAATGTCAGCACACCGCCGAGCAGGAAGGCACTGCTTACGCCCGCGCTGTCAGCGAGGATCCCGCCAAACAATGCGCCCAGCGCCAGCGACGTCTGGAAGACACACACCAGCAACGCCGAGCCGGTTTCAAACAACGCAGGCGACGCCTGATACGTCCAGATATTCAGACACACCGGCAGCGCACCAAACGCCAGTCCCCAGAGGATCACCAGGGCACAGGCCAGCGCCAGCGGCACCGGGAACAGCGACAACACCAGCACCGAGGCGCTGAGCAGCAGCATATTGAGCATAAACGCTTTCTTTACACCGAGCTCACGGACAGTAATTTCCGTGGTAAGCGTGCCTAATAACCCCGCCACACCGTAGCCCATCAGTAACAAAGAAATATTGCTGGCTGAAAGATGCAGGCTAAACCGCAGCCACGGCTCGAGGTAGGTATACGCCGCGAAATGGCCGCCCGCCATAAATACGCCGATGATCAGCGCGTAGCGGATCCCCGCGACTTTCGTGACGCTGAGCATCGCACGCAGGCCGATAGAGTGTTGTGCCGGCAGCGAAGGCAGCGCCAGCCATTGCAGCACGAAAAACGCCAGCGCCAGCACGGCGTTAAGCATAAATGCCATGCGCCAGCCGAACAGATCCCCGATAAAGGCGCCCGCCGGGACACCTGCGACCGTGCCGACCGCCACGCCCGCAGTGATCAGCGAAATGGCCCGGGCGCCCTGCTCCTCTGACACCAGCCGCCGCCCGGAAGGAATAGCAAATGACCAGAAACCACCGACACCGATGCCCAGAATTATGCGTCCGATCAGCAGAATGTTGAATGACTGCGCCATCACGGCGATACCGTTGGCCACGATCACCGTCGCGGAGAGCAATAATAATAAGGTGCGGCGATCCATTTTTCGGGCAAACAGCATGATCAGCGGCGCAGAAATCGCGGCAACTAAACCGGGCAACATCACTGCCAGACCGGCATGCCCTTCAGTGACACCCAGAGATTGCGCGATGGGCGACAGTAAACCGATCGGCAGAAATTCGGTATTAACCAGCGCGAAGGTGCCGCAGGCCAGTGAGAAAACCGCCAGCCAGCGGCGGAATGCAGAAGTTTCTGGCCGGGTGTCCAGCGATGAGCACTCAGTCATTTTATGATCCTTAGCAAGGTGAATTATTTCGAAGGTGTTGTTTTAGTATTTGAACGTAATAAACGTGATCACCATCACAGGGTCAAGCCCTTTTCATAATGAATGCCAGGGTATTTCTTATGCACCTGCCAGATAAGCCAGTCTCCGCCTGCGATGCAGGCTGCAGAGGCGCGCGGAGGTTCAAACGGAAAAGGCACATACAGATAACGCGGACAGGAAATGATTCCACATATAAGTATGTTGTAACTAAATTGCAGAAAAAGAGATCAACCGCCGGATGCGGCGGCGAATAACGTGACGGGGAAAGAGCGTTTCAGGGTTAATGCGACACAGATTTAGAATAAAGCTGGATGATCATAATGCCGAGAGCGATGCAGCCCATGCCAATCAGCGCCGGAGTATCAAGCCGCTGTTTGTAGATGAAGAATGACATGGCCGAAACAAGGAAAATCCCCATGCCTGCCCAGATAGCGTAGGCGATGCCGATATTCATCACTTTAACGACCTGAGAAAGTCCATAAAAGGATATGGCATAACCGACGACCACAATGACGCTCGGCACTAACCGGGTGAATCCATCAGACGCCTTCATCATGGTCGTCGCCAGTGTTTCAGCGCAGATAGAAACAGCAAGGATGAGATATATTTTGAACATAAGACCTTCTCAATATGAGATTTATAAAAATAAAACATTACCCCACAGAGTCTTACATTAAACCGTCTTAACGGCAATCATGCCGGGTTTTACTGTTGTCATAAAAATAACCGGGTACGAATACTCCGAATGGCCGGAAATTATTATGTCAGCGCCCTGTCACAACGCCGGTGTGCTTCTCCCGCTTTATGATTTTCTTCTTTTATTGCAGGCGCAATTTCAAGCAAATCTTTCCTGATACGGCGGATATCATGTCAGTTCGAAGTTTTTAAAGTGGCGAAACCAATGACTATTTCATCGACAACGAAAGAATTTATACTCTCATGCTTAGAGAAAGTGGGTGTTGACAATAGAAAGTTGGCGGCTATTGCACAGGGAGCTGATATCTACGGGCCTGAAGGGTTACTGGACTCAATCCATTTAGTGGGCTTTATCGCAGAGATGGGCGAATGGATGGAAGCCAGAACCGAGGTTTCCGGGAGTTTTTTTGATATCCTCGATGGCGATCTTTTCGAAAACTTCAAAAATATCAATCAGATTGAATCACTGTTATCCCGGAGGTTTAGCGATGTCAGCTTTTCCTCCTGATAGCCAGTTTATCAGTACAGAAAAAATCGACGACATTCCTTATCAGCGTCTGGCTGACAGGGTGCCGACGCCGTTTTATGCCTACAGCGCCTCGCAAATAAAGGCCGACTTTTCAGCATTAAAAAAGTCACTTCCGGATGAGATTCATTATTTTTATTCGCTCAAAGCTAATCCCAATAAAACACTGGTTCAGTTGTTAAACCGGGAAGGTACGGGTTGTGAAGTGTGTTCTCTGGCAGAACTGGAAACAGTGATAAGTCAGGGTGTGCCCCCGGAGGATATTATTTTTGTGGGTCCCGGAAAATACATTGCTGAATTAACCCAATGTTGTCGCATCGGTATTAAAGCTGTCGTCATCGAATCCATTGAAGAAATAAAACTTCTGAATGATATTGCTGCCAGCATGGGCGTTATACAAACCATCGCCTTGCGCATCAACCCTGATTTTACGGGCGAAAAAGCCAAACTGGTGATGAGCGGCAAACCACGGCAATTTGGCATCGACGAACAACTTTTACCACAGGCATTTGCCTGTGTCGCGCAGCAGGAAAATTTAAGACTGGCGGGGATCCATATTTATCTCGGTACACGGATCCTCGACTGGCAAGCGCTGGCTAAAAATACCCTGAATATTCTGTCACTGGCGGGATCTTTGCAGGAGATCTACAAGGTCGATTTTGATTTTGTCGATGTCGGCGGGGGTTTTGGCGTCAGGTATTTTGATAAAGAAAAGCCACTGGATATTGTTGCGCTCGGTGGCGCGTTAGCGCCCGTTATCCGCAATTATCATGACAAATTTCCGCGCTGTAAGATCATCGTCGAACTGGGCAGATATCTGATTGCCCGTGCAGGCATTTTCGTCACCCGCGTTAATTATCTTAAACCCTCCCGGGACGAATGGTTCGCGGTGTGTGATGGCGGAGCCAACTGTCACGGCAGCGCCGCTGGCATCAACTCGCTGATCCGGCGTAATTTTCCGATGGCCCGTCTGGGTGAAACCCGTGCCGGGACACAACATCGTTATCAGGTCACCGGCCCGCTTTGTACCCCCACAGATATATTAGGTGAAAACATTATGCTGGCGGAACTGCATCCGGGCGACCTGATCGGCATCGGACATTCAGGCGCATACGGGGCCAGTGCTTCACCCGTCAACTTTTTAAGTTTTGGTCATCCCGCCGAAATTCTGGTGGAGAAAGGTCAGGCTTTCCTTATCCGAACCGCAGATAGCATTGAGACATTACTGGCACCTCAGATATGTCAGCCTTTATCTGTCGGAAATGCCTGAGGAATCTGTATGTCTCTGGAATTTTCAGCATCCAATATTCTTTGGCATGAGTTTGAAAAAAATAACAATCCTTCTGCTACGGTGGAGAGTGAACAACTGGATAAAGTTAAAAGTTTTGTTAACGCTTTTTTCCAGTCACATTCCCGCACATGCGAAGCCCAGCTTCAGCCCGTCTCCCGTTGGGTTAACTCTCAAAACCTGACATTCACGACGATGCTCAAAAAACTGGTGACCCAGTTGGAAGAGCAGGCGCTGGTCAATGACCTGGATTTGGTGGTGCTGACCCACTGGACGCCCGATGCTGAAATTGGTGCTTCAGTGACCAATGCCATTATTTATGAAACCGGTTCTCATAACGCTTTTGGTATTGCCATCAGCGATCATGGTTTAAGCAGTGGATTTGTCGCGTTGCAAATCATTGAAGATTACCTGGAAGATATCGGCGGGGACAAACGTCCGCGAAAAGCCCTGCTGATGATGGCAGATCAGGATGCCATTCTGTATGACAGCCCTTATCTCGCCAATTTCCACCCTGCGGCCAGTTGCTGTTTGCTCCTTTTACAAAGCAACGCGACCCACGAACCCCATAAGGTCGCCGGTAATATTACCTTTAAAAATTATCAGAAAACCTCGCTGCCGGTTTCAACGGCGGACATTTATCCCCTGCTTTCCACGCTGAAGATGTTCAGTGCCGCTGAAAACGCATTGCCGCTGATTATTCTGACCAGCAAATCGTTTTCACAGGTTCTGCAACGGGATGCCAACTTCTCGGGTGTCAGGATAGAAACCTGGGACGATGCTTTATTGTCTTCAGCACCCTGGGTGTTATTAAAAAAACTGGCTCAGGAAAATACGCGGTTCTTATTAATGATGCCGGAAGGGAAGAATATGATCTTCGCCAGTTTTGTGATGGAGAGCTGAAGGTGTATATCCATGCCATCACAAGCCTGATAGCTCCGGTTCTTACCCCGCTCTCCCTGCTGGAAAAAAAATACTGCTGGGGAGAACGGAATCATAAAATTTTTAGCCGTTTTCATAAGATGCAATCTGCCAGTCTGTTTGCTGATGAAACATTGCCGGATCTGCTCTCCGACCTTCTGCAAAAATTACGCGCTGAATGCGACCCCGGTTTATTTCGCCAAATCCGCTATGTCGCGTGGGCGCATTCTCTGCACGCCACAAGCCCGTTTGACCGGATGGAAGAACTGTCCACGGTATTTCAGACGTTTTTTGGCGACCAGGAGATCGAATTTTTTTTCTGCGACACAGGCTTCCTGCGCTTCGGGTCTGGTGAGTTTGAAATATTTGCAGGCGAAAATGCGCGCCGCACAGCAGAACACTCTCTCTGAGAATTGTGGCTCTGAGAACCAGGCCTCCGTCTGCGGGGTGCTGATCACCGGTGAAAAATGTTTTCACCGCACGGTGCAATATGTCGATCAGAATGGTTATTTTGGCGAAGCCTTTTGCGCCACGCTGGTTGGCATGGCCCCTTCTCCTCATTCGCTGCATCTGCGCGCACTGCATTTACAACAACTCGGGGCTTATGGCACGCGGATGCGGGAAACGGATCGCGAAAGTGAAAATGCCTATGACCACGCATTTTTGCCGGTGATGACCGAAACCATTCAAAAAACGCTGGCGGGCGCGGGACGTAAACCGGAAGAACTCAGCGCCGTGCTCCCTTACCACATCAGCCCGGTGACCTTTGACCGCCTTGCTGATCGCAGCGGATTTAGCCGGGACATCGTATTCCGCCATAACCTCTACACGCTCGGTCACTGCTTTTGCAGCGATGCGTTTCTCAATATCAAAAGCCTGCTTGCCTGTGGGGATAATGCCGTCAGAGCGCGGTGCATTCTGGCTCTGGCCTCAGGCGTGGCGGGCACCTTTGGCGCAATGGTTCTCGAATCAGACAATGAGGATATTCCATGAGCACAACCCATTTAACACAGTGGCTGGCCCGTGCTGCACAGGCTTTTCCCGAGAAAACCGCCCTGGTTGCCGGTGATGAAGAGATAAGCTGGTCAGCACTGTTCCAGCGGGTCATGAAAACAGCCACCTCTTTGCAACAGCATCACATTAAACGGGGCGATCGGGTGGTGGTCTGGCTGCCGAACAGTATCGACTTTGTGGTGTGCTTCTGGGCGGTTCAGCACCTGCAAGCCATTTTTGTCCCTCTTAACCCTGACACGCCCGTCGCGCGCGTGGGCTGGATATGCAACAACGCAGAAGCCAGTTTGCTGATCAGCAGTGCAGATCAGGCGGATGCGCGGGTCACGGCTAGTGCAGATCACGCCCCGTATCCGGTGCTGTTTGACAAGCCGGGCACAGAAAGTCTGAGCCGCCCGGCGTTACTTTCATTACAGCAGATCGCGGCGCAGGCAGACGTTACACCGCTTGTGCCGGAAGACGCGCTGGATATCGATCTGGCCTGCCTGATTTACACATCCGGTTCCACCGGAGATCCGAAAGGCGTCATGCTGACCCAGCGCAATATGTTGAGCGCGGCGACATCCGTCAGCACCTATCTGGATCTGAGGGCAAGCGATCGGATTTTCTGCACGATCCCGATGAGTTTTGACTACGGGCTTTATCAGGCCATCATGGCCACCAGAGTGGGCGCGACGCTGATTATCGAAAAAGATTTCAGCCGTCCGTTGTTTGCCCTCAAACAACTGGTGAAACAGCGGGCATCGGTTTTGCCGATTGTCCCCACCATGCTGGCCCTCATTGCCCCTCTGGCAAAACGTTATGATTTTTCATCCGTGCGTAAAATCACGAATACGGCTGCCGCGTTGCATTCCAATGATATTGATACGCTGATTGCCCTGTTCCCTCAGGCTGAAATTTTCTCTATGTACGGGCTGACGGAATGCCATCGCTGCACCTGGCTTCCGCCAGCGATGTTGTCGACACATAAAGAGAGCGTCGGTTACGCCATCCCGAATACCGTACTTTGGGTGGTGGATGACAACGGTGTCCCGCATCGCAGCAATGCCACGGGCGAGCTGGTTATTCGTGGCGCGACGGTCATGCGCGGTTACTGGCGCAATGAAGAACAGACGCAAAAGAAATTACGTCCCGGCCCGCTGCCCGGCGAATCCGTGCTGTATACCGGAGACATCTGCCGGCTGGATGAACGTGGCCTGCTTTATTTTGTCGCCCGCAAAGATGACATTCTGAAAACCAACGGCGAAAAAGTGGCGCCGCGGGAAGTCGAAGGCGTGCTCAAACGCATCCCCGGGGTCGGACAGGTAGCGGTGATTGGCGTCCCTCATGCCATTTACGGTGATGAGATCGTCGCCTGTATTGAATGTGTGACGGCGCCCGATATTGCCCTGCTCAAAGCCTTCTGTCAGACCCATCTCGAAAGCTACAAGCGCCCTCACCGCTATTATTTCAGTGAGGCGTTACCCAAAAATAATAACGGAAAGATTGATCGTAACCGGCTGCCTGAACTCCTGTTACAGCGCTCCCATGATGTTCAACGCGAATCCGTAAAATCATAAGGAAATCATTATGTTTACTTCAACAATCATTGAGGCCATCGGCTTAGTGCTGGAAAGTTCTCATCTCTCAGAACTGCATGCAGAAACACATCTGGAACGCGATTTAGGCTTTGAAAGCGGGCTGTATATTGAACTGATTATGTATCTGGAAGAGAAAGTCGACGGGCTGATCCTGGATCCGGCCACGCTGGAATTTGAGCATTTTGAAACCGTGGGCAGCTTATCGAGATTCATTCAACTGCAACTCGCGAACCGGGCTGCCTGAATGGAACAATGGGCAGAGGTTATCGCGATTTTCATGCGTTTCCGGCACCGGCCCGAACTTGCCTGGTGCCATGATACACACCGTCGCGATTATGCCACGCTGAGTCAGCGCGCAATGGATCTCGCCGTGCAGATCCGCCAGCATCAGACAGACACTGACCGCCATGTAAAACCGGTGCTGGTATACGGGCATAAGTCGTTCGATTTTATTGCCGCCTGGTGGGCATGCCTGCTCTGCGGCTGCCCGGTGGTGCCCGTTGAATCGGATAACAGCCCGGAACGGGTGGAGAAAATTGCGCTCACCCTCGGCGCAGGTCTGCTGCTGAATACGGCGGCGACGCCGGTTCAGGTGAACGCGGTCAGGGTACTCAACACGGCGGAAATTAACGGACCTGTCTGTACGGATGCCACACTGCATGCGCTGCTGAGTGAAAGCCGCCAGCGTTTGCAGCATGTCCCCGGCGAACCGCTGGCTTACATCATGTTTTCCTCCGGCACCACCGGCGAGCCGAAAGGGATCCAAATCACCCTGCGCAATATGGTGAATTTCATTCACTGGATCCGCGAAGATTTTCCACTGGACGGTGCCGTCACCGGCAATGTTCGCTACTGCTTTGATGTTTCCTTATTTGAAATCTGGTTAGCCTGGGTTTTCCTGCAACCGCTGTCGGTGCTCGATCACCGCGAACTCATCAGCACCCGCAAAATGATTGCACAGCATGCAGAAACCGGTGTTGTCTGCTGGGTATCCACGCCTTCGATTATCCGCCTTTATCTGCTGGACCCCACGTTCAGTGCCGCACAACTTCCCCTGCTCCGGCGGTTTATTTTTTGCGGTGAAACACTGACAAAAGACATCGTCACACAGCTATGGACACGATTTCCCGATGCCAGCGTGATAAACACCTATGGCCCGACGGAATGCACGGTTGCGGTGACCTCGGTGCTTATTACACCTGAAATGATCAGCGACCCGCTACCCTTGCCGATTGGCGCGGCCAGACCGGGCGCGGTACTCAGCCTGCACGGGCAGGAAAGTGACAGCGGCCGGGGCGAGCTGTTAATCAGCGGCCCCTGCGTCGGGCCAGGCTACCTCAATGCACCGCTGAAACAGCAAACACAGTTTATCCGCCATGCCGGGCAAAATGCCTATCTGACCGGTGATATCGGCCAGGCGAAGGGAGATTGTTACTATTTTCTTGGCCGCGAGGACGGGGAAGTCAAGATCCAGGGACACCGCATCGATCTCTATGAAATTGAGCATTTCCTGCGTAGCCAGAATCTCGTGTCGGATGTCGTTGCAGTGCCTTTTTTACGCAAAGGCAATGCCGAGGCCATCCAGGCCTGCGTGATCCTCAATGATTCCTGCACGCTTTCAGCGCTGGGCCACGCGATGCAGGCACATTTCCCGCCGTGGTCGATCCCCCGTTACTGGTATGCCATTCCTCATACTATTTTGAATCATAACGGAAAACTCGACCGCAGCGCGGCGCGTGATCTGGCACTGGATAAAGGGGAGAAATATGTTTTTATCGCAAATCAGACCGCTGTTTGACCGGCTTCGCAACCGTGATGACGCCATCGCGCTGATTAATCAGCAAGGCACCTACAGTTTTGCTGAACTGGGCGCACGGACGGCCGCCATCGCCCATTTTCTTACCCCTCTGGCGGGTCGCAATGTGCTGATCTATGGTCATAAACAACTCGATGCGGTCGCCGCTATTCTGGCCTGCATCAGTAAAGGCTGTTGTTTTACCTTTGTGGATCAGGCAAATCCGCCGTCCCGAATTGAAAAAATAGCCCGGATGACGCGCACGGAAGTGATCATCACCACCCTGCCGCACCCCCTCGCCGGGCTGGAGCAATGGCCGCAGTGTGTCAGTGCTTCACTGGCAGACATTTCTCCTGCAACGCTGCCCGCTGAACCATCATTCACCCAATCTCTTTTTTATATCCTTTCCACCTCGGGCAGCACCGGTGAGCCTAAAGGCGTTATGGTCAGTTATGACAATTTTGCCGCTTTCAGCGCGTGGTTCGCACCGCAAGTCACCGGCGAAACGGACAAGGGCTGCCATATTAATCACGCCTGTTTTTCTTTTGATATGGCGATCCTCGATCTCATTCCGGTTCTCAGCCGCGGGCAGACCGTGCTGATGCTGGATCATTGCAATAATGTTTTGCCCCGGCAAAACATCAGGCTGATGACAAGAGAGCCCGATGTGGCCGTCACCAGTTGGTTTTCAACACCCAGTTTTGCTGAACTCATGCTTAAAGACGCGCTGTTCAGCCACGTTAAGTTCCCCGCCCTGAAGCGTTTTTATATCGGCGGTGAACGGGTTGCGCCAGGTTTGATCACACAGTTACAGACGCGCTTTCCGGCGCTTGAAGTGATGCACGCTTATGGCCCGACCGAGACAACCTGCGTGACGCATACGCATCTTTTGTCCCAGCCGCTACACCATCAGGCAGGGTTATTGCCGCTGGGCAAGCCGCAAGGGCTGAACCGCATTCGCATCGTCGATGCGGCCGGTCATCCGGTTTCTGCCACAACGGTAGGTGAAGTCAGGCTTTACGGCCCTCAGGTTTCACAGGGCTATCTGCCGGAGGATCACCCCCGCAATCAGGCTTTTGCTGAGGATGAATGGGGTCGCTATTACGCCACGGGCGATCGCGGTTTTGTCGACGAAAATCAGTCACTGTTTATTTGCGGCAGAGATGACGGACAGTTTAAGTTGCATGGCAATCGCATTGAGCTGGCAGAAGTAGAATCCGCCGTGTGCCGAAATGCCAACGTGATCCAGTGCTGTCTGGTACCGCTAGAAGAACAGGGAAAAGTGACCGACCTGCAACTGTTTGTACAACTGCATGATGACAATGCGCTGCAGCGGCAAGCCTTACGCCATTTCTTGTCCGGGCAGCTACCGGGATACATGATCCCTAAACAACTGGTCTTTTGCCAACACTTCCCCCTGACATTGCATGGCAAAATAGACCGGCAGGAACTCGTCCGGCAATACGCGGTTTCTGACAGTTTTTAATCGACATCCTGCAATCACATATAAAAAATCCAGCGTAATTGCTGAGAAAATACCCGGCATCAATTTATCTTCATGATGATGAAGGCCATATAATTTTATGACGGGTTAACGGGGTTATCATGCGTTTCGATCATACCGGTTATGTCGTATCAGATACCGATGCAACCGTCGCGGCTATTAAACTCTTTTTCCCCGTGACCGTCAGGTATAAAGAACAGATTCATGCTCAGCGGGTGTTAATCACGTTGCTGTCCACGGCAGAGGGAAATAACCAGGTCGAGCTGGTTGAACCATTGCCAGATAATATTCATCTGCAAAGCATGCTGGATAAATCAGGCAAGTCATCCCTGCCTTATCATATTTGTTTTGTTGTCGATGATTTTGACCAGCAATATCAAACCATGAAATCCGCAGGCTGGATGGTATTAACGCGCCCGTTTCATGCCTTTAATAATCATCACCGCGCCAGCCACCTTTATCATCCTGATGCCGGAATCATCGAAATCATGTCGGGGTCGCTATGAAATCATTTTACGATCACCCATCAGACGCGGATTTTTTCACGCCGGATGCCCAGGCGCAGGCGATTGCCGATAAGCTCCGCCAGATAACCTCGCCGGACGACACGCGGGCGGTCATCAGCCAGTGGTCGCAGGCTGCGGCGTTTAATCTCCTCGGCGTGCCCGCTGAATACCCGTCACACAAGCCACATCTTCAGGCTTATCAGCACATCCGTTTGACTGAGCGCTACCGGCTCTATGAAAAAGTGGCCTTTATCTCCCCGATACTCATGTTTTCGGCTCCCGGCCCCGGCATGGCGGCTTTTGCCGTCTCCGGGCTGGGGACAGAACAACAACAGGATGCTTTTTTTAGCCGCTTTCAGCAGACCTTAAGCTGGTCTTGTTTTGCGATGACTGAACCGGCGCAGGGAAGCGATGCAGGTGCCATGGAAACCACGGCGTCGCCGGTTAACGGCGGGTATCTGCTCCGCGGGAGAAAAATGTTCATCGGCAACGGCATGATTGCCGATACCGGTGTGATATTTGCCCGCACAGCACCCGGACCTCTGGGTATTAATGCTTTTATTTTTAATCCGCAGTCAGCAGAAATTTCCCGCTACGCACTGGAATTAAACGGGTTGAAAGGCACTAACCTTGCGCACATGCAGTTTGATGATCTGTTTATCCCTGAAGCAGACATGTTGGGCAGGCATCTGAAGCCGACGGAGCGGTTTGCAAAATCCGCCATCGCCACATTCGATGCCCTGCGTCCTTGCGTCGGCGCGCTGGCGCTGGGTGTCGCGCGGCGCGCACTGCACGAATGGCAACATGAGCGGCGACTGACACCTTCGCAGTCTGCCTGGCTGTCGCAGATGGAACGCCGCTGGCTGGTGGTCTATCACCACGGGCTGCGGGTCTGCCAGCAAACCGAAGATAAGCTTGCGCCGGAAAATCATCCCGGAATGGTAAAAACCAGTTGCGTGATCCTGGCGGAAGAGCTGATCTGCGGACTGATTCACCGTACACCGGCCAGAGATATGCGTCTGCTAAACACGCTATGGCAGGCCTTCCGGGATGTGAAAGCCTTTGAATACACTGAGGGAACGCGGCAGATCCACCGTTTAAATCAGGGGTTTTCCCAGCCGCAAGAGGTGAACACATGCCTGTAACCGTCACCTTGCTCGGTCAGGGCACGATAACGGTTCTCACCCGCAGCCAGGCCGTCACACCGGACAGCCGGCATTTCATTGCTTCAGAACTTTTGGCGACAGAACACAGGGCGGCGGGCGACTGGTATCATCACTGGCCTGAAGAGGATTGCGGAAACCGTCTGCATGCTAAAGCCCTGATCACGCTTTGCCAGCACCATGTTCTCTCCTCTACGGAGAGTCTGCTGGTCTACGATTCACGGTATCCGGCCGCACGCGGCGCCACCCCTTTACTGCAAAGTTTGCTGTGCCACTGCCCGGAATTTTCCGAAGCCTGGGGGATTTGCAGTGGCCGTTTTGATCCCGGTGAGGCGTACAGGCTGGCTCAGACCCTGATGCAGGAGGAATGCCGCTTACTTTATCTCTACGACCCGATACAAAGGCTGAGTCAGGATCCCACGCCTCAGGAGTCAGAATTGCACTATCTGATTTTCTCGGCACGGATGTTGAGAAAGTAATGGATAATTTGCTGGTTTCGCTGACAGATAAGCTGTCAACCCCGGCTGTTTTTCCGATGCGTCCCTCAGAGGTGCAGCAGCTCGCGCTGATGAGAACGGAAACAGTGCATTGCGGGCCATATCGCAGCCGGGTGCTGATCAGTCAAGGTCCGATGCAGGCGGCAAAAAAAGCGCTTGTGTTACATGGCTGGGGTGGTCATCCCCTGATGCTGGCGCAGGCTAAAGATATTCTGCTGGCGCAGGGATATGAGGTGTATCTGCCGTTTTTACTCGGACATGATCCGCAAACGCCAGCCCCCTGTGATTTTCCCGCACAGTGCCAGTTACTGCTCACCCTGCAAAATACCTTTGGTGCTTTCGACACCGTCGTTGCCCATTCTGCTGGCGGGCTGATCACCGCCTTGTCGGCATCTCTCGGCTTTCGCTTCAGCCGGCTGGTGCTGATGTCAGTTCCGGCCTCGTTTACCAGCCTGCTGCAACACTACCTGCGGCAAAATCATCTGCCTGAATCTTATCTTGCCCCGCTGTGCGCGTGGTATCAGGCCCGCTTCCCGGCACCGGAGATGCCCGCAACGGACTCGCTTTTTGCGCTGGGCGACATCCCTGCACTGATACTTCAGGGTCAGCAGGACACCAGAATCAATCCGGCCGATGCGTGGAAAATTCACCGTCAGTTACCCGGCAGCCAACTGGCATTGATAGAGCATACCGGCCATCTGGGTGTGCTGACTCATCAACGGACACAATACGAATTAAACGCCTTTCTCCGTACGGCAAACGCTGATCCTGAAAAAAGGAGCCACTATGTTGGGTCACATTGAATCCCTGACGGTCTACATTCCTGAACAACGGAAATCACTGGCGGAAGTCGCGCCCGCGCTGCAACTGAGTCCGCTGGATATCAGAATGTTTTCCCGCTTTTACGGGCTGGCAAATTTCCCACGCCAGCCGGGTTCACTTGATGATCTGTTGCGCCCGTTGTTAAAGCAGTTCACCGACCATCACGCTGATTGGCTCCCCCGCATTAAACATGTGGTGCATGCCCATACGCTGCCCGGTATTCGCCCTTTCGACCTGTCGGGCAAAGCCCTGCTCGACGAGGCCGGATTTGCTGACGACACCCATTACACCTCGCTGACGATGGGCCATTGTTCGACGTCATTGTCAGCCGTGGAATATGTTTGCAGCCGGATTAAAACGGGGGAATATGCCTTGTTGCTGGTCGGCGAAAAGGCCTTTCACCCCAAAGTCGAACTGATCGACGATACCACCATTATGGGCGAAGCGGCCTGCGCCGTTCTGCTCAGTCGCGCCGGGGAACGCTGCAAAGTGACCGCCAGATACAGCATGCAGGCGGGAGAATTCAGTCAGCATCGCGGAAATGAATCAGGTAAGGAATCACGCTTCGCCAGCGTTTATTTTTCTTTTATCGCCACCGCGATGCGCAATGCTCTGGAACATTTCGGGCATACTGCCGGTTCGCTTGACTGGATTGCACCGCATAATGTGAATTTATCGTCATGGCAGAAACTTGCTGACGAACTGAATATTCCACGGCAAACACTATTTCTCGAAAACGTGCCACGTTATGGTCATTGTTTCGGCGCAGATCCTTATCTGAATTTGGCGACATTGATCCGTCAGAAAAGATTATCGCCCGGCAATCATGTGATGCTGGTAAGCGTAGGAATGGGCGCGACCTTCTCTTCATTGCTGCTGGTATTATCAGCCGGTAATGAAATTCCGGTATTTTGCAATTTGGAGCAATTTCCAGATATTAAGCAGGATTAAGTTAATACGCACTTGTTCTTTATGTGATGTGTTAACTCCTCATGGCTGATATTACCCGATACTACCCGCAGCTGAATGAACTCCAGGCACTGCTCACCACGGCTGGCAAAATTTCGGAATATAAACCGGATCAGGCGCTGGCCTGTTTTGATCATCCCGAACTGATGAGCATTGCCTGTATCGGCATTCCCTCCCGTTTTAATCCCTGGGAAACGGCGGCCTTCTCTGACGTTGATTACTCACATCACTTACAGATCATCGAATATCTGAGCCGGGCAGATGCCAGCGCGATGATGATGTTGCCCGGTGCATCCCTTAGCACCCGCGCTATTTTGACGCTCGGCACTGAGCGGCAACAGGCACGGTTTTTCGCCTGCTTTGAACACAGCCCTGCCTGGACATTTTTTGCCGTCACCGAGCCGGGGTTTGGCTCCGACGCCACGGCAATTGCCTGCGAACTCACGCAAAACAGTCAGGGATGGTGGCTGAACGGGCAAAAGATGCTGGTCGGCGGCGCGATGCGCGCCAGCGCGGGCCTGGTATTTGCCCGTTATGAACAGAGCCACCGGCTGGTGATGGTGTTTCCCGAAGGGAAAACCGGACCTTTGCAGCGTGAACTGCTCGATACCTTCGGGTTAGCGGGTGCGGCACTGACACGTCTGACGATGACCAATCTGAGTGTCAAAGAAGACGATATTTTAGGGCATGAACGCCGGGGATTGCAGCAGGGGCTTAATGCGCTGAGCAAGGTCTTTGAGCGCCACCGTCCCATGGTGGCGGCCATGGCGCTGGGCACCACTTACGGCCTGCTGAAAGCGCTGGAAACCCGACCATTACCCGCGACTGCGCAACATTGGATCGCCTGCCAGTGGCGTAAATATCATGTTCTCTTTCAGCAGATGCTCGCACTGGCGGAAGGCTATCGTACGGGTCAGCAGCAATATGCCAGCACCAGCCGCCTCAAATTAAGCGCTACCCGTCTGGCCGAAGAGACGGCGAGCCATCTGCCCCACTGGCTCGCCACCGAAGACTGGCTGGAAGAGACTTTCCTGCGCAAGCGCTACCGCGACAGCTTTGCTTTTGAATACATGGAAGGCACCAGCAATATCCACTTACTTAACAGCTTCCGCACACCTGAAATTCAGGGAGATCAACGCCATGCTGTACCTTGATCCCACCGATATTGTCAGCCAGTCGTTTCATCACACCGAAGTCCCTCAACCGGAGTGGGAAACGGATATTCCGCACTGGCGTTCGTATGTTCAGCATTTTTTCGCCGCTAACGGTGAGCCGCTCAGTCAGGAAAACGAGCAGGTTAACACCTGGATCACCAGCAATGAACGGGCGGCCTTCAGCGATATGGTCGCTACGTTGCTGCCACATCTTGCCCCGGTCGTTCAGCCGCAGCGGGTGAAAACGGTGCTGATGGCGCACTGGACGCCTGACCTGCACATGGGGAGTTCTGTGGTGAATTTAGCCATACATCAGCTTGGCCTCACCGACTGTCTGGCGCTGGCAATCAGCGATCGCGGGCCGGATGCGGCGTTGTTCGCCCTTGATGGCCTCAGCGACTGCCTGCAAGGGAAAGCGGAAGACGGATTGTTACTGATCGCCGAACAAAAAAGCCTGATGTACTTTTCACCGCTGATGGCGCGCCTGCAACCGGAAAACAATGCCTGCCTCTGTCTGGTCAATACGCAACAGCGCGGATTACGTTATCTGGGGTATCAGCGTCTGAAAACGTCCGCAGATTTTAGCGAGGCCATCTTGCAGTCCGTTGAGCATTTCGGTTTTACCCGCGAACGGTTAACGCTGATCGGCCCTCAAAATTGTCTCGCCAGTTTACCGGAAGGCTTTACGTCACTGGCGGTCAATCCCCGTTTACTTTGCGCGGCGCCTTTTGTCACCCTGGGTCAAAACTGGCAGCCCGGACGTGATTATCTGCTGATGAGTGAACACAACGGACGGATAAGCCTGTGCGGTCTGGCGGCAGCAGAGAACCTGAGATGAATATTTTTGCGCTGAAAACCTGTATTCCTGTCACACGGATATCGCTTGACGCGATCCTCGCCCATCGCGGCGCGAACCCCAGCGAAGCCCGGACCTTCCGGCATCTTTTCGGTTTTCAGGAAGCATCAACGCTGGCTGAAGACGAAAGTGCTACCGCGACGTTTGAATCACTGTTGCAGCAAACCGCCGTACAGTTAACGCAGGCTGAAAAAATCGATGCGATTATTTTGGTACAGGGGCTGCCTGCCCGTTCACGACGCCAGCGGGTTGATTTAGCGTTGCTGCGGCAACGTTTTGATTTTATTGCCCCTGACGCACATCTCATCACCCTTAATCAGCAAAACTGCGCCACGTTATTCTGGGGTCTGCTGATGGCTGAGCGCATGCTTGAGCAGGGAAAATATCAGTGTGTGGCTCTGCTGGCAGGCGACACGCTGGCAGATTTCAGCCTGGCAGAGCGCTATGTTCCCGGCTGCACATTAATCGGTGATGCCTTTGTGTGTGCCTTACTGAGACCGGGCGGCGGTGAGCGCAGGGTGTCCGGCATTCACTGTTTTCATCATCCCGCATTCTGGCAGGGCCTCGACGGCAGCCGGGAAGATATTAAGCGTTTTTATCAGTCTCATGACGCTCTGATCGACATGGCGCTGCGTCAGTATCCGGCTGAACAGCGGAAGGACGCATGGTTATTGCCTCACAACATTAACCGCCTGAGCTGGCAAACCTGGCGGCGGCATCCTGATCGCGCCCATCAGCGGATCGCCACCGATCTCATCGGGCAATGCGGACATTGTTACACCACCGATCCTCTCTTACTGCTCGATACCCACCCGCCAGCCGAAACCGGCCAGCCAGCCATTTTACTTTCTGTCGGGCTCGGCGGTTGGGTGGGCAGCGCCATAATCACTTCAGACACATTTGCGGAGCCTCAGGATGCCTGATAACGCGCAAGCCATCCCTTTTTTTCATCCCGCCTTCCTCGCAGTTTGCCCGGCTCGGTTTTCTTAAAATCGCCGAAATGGCCTGTCGTCAGCACGGAGATAAAGTCTGGATTGGTGAAAAAGACAATGCAGTGCTGCTGCTTGCCGGCGCCCGCCATGTCCGGTTGCTGATTGAGCAGGAAAGCCAGTTCGTGAAGGAATTTGAACATCTTTCCTCAGCCTCAACTATCGGACGCATCTTGCTGGGCCAGTCACTGACGACATCCAAAGAAGGCGAGGAATGGCGGCTGGCAAGGAAACTCACCACACCGCTGGTGAACCCTAAATCCCCGTTGCTGAAACAAAGCACCGACCTCTCCGCCCGCTGGCTGCTGGATATTCTGCAGGATCCGCAGCAGACCTCATTGCGTGAAATCTGCCTGCACTGGGCGCTGATGTGTGTGGCGGAAGGATTTTTTGGCCGGGAGATCAGTCTGGCCCAACTGAATACGCTGATTGGCCATTTCCGTGATATCTATCTGCAACTGATTATCGCCGCACCGGACGCGGATTATGAGGCACTGTGCAGGCATCCGGCACTGGTCGCCTTCCGGCTGGAGGCTGAGTCCCTGCTTGGCCCGTTGCTGGATGACGCCAGGGGCGGCAATACCACGATGCTGGAACGTCTTTGTCAGGCGCTCAGTCCCGGCGCGCACCCCGAAGCGCGTGAGAGAGTGATCAATCTTCTGCTGGGCAATCTTGCCGCCAGCGTCGATAACACGGGTATTGCCTTGCTATGGACGCTGACACATCTTTCGCAGCACCTGAACTATCAGCACTGCGTACGTGAGGAAGCGGCTCAGGGCAAACGAAACATGGCCTCAGCCATTGTCCGGGAATCGCTCCGTCTGACGCCGGTGACAGCGTTTTTTGAGCGCCGGGTGGCAGAAAATATCGTGGTGGATGACGTGGTGATTACGGCGGGCACGCGGGTTTTATTCTCCCCCTGGCTGATTCACCGTCATGCCGCCTGCTGGGCAGAACCGCTTTGCTTCAGGCCGGAACGGTTTCTGGGTGAAGAGAAAATTGCGCCGGAGCATTTTTTACCCTTTAGCGTCGGAAAACGAAACTGTGTGGGCATGACTCTGGCTCTCGACCAGCTGACCACGGCGGTCGCGACACTGTGCGAACATTTTCAGTTTTCGCTCGCCCCTTCGACGTCACCTGCCGCCCTCACCCCGCTTTTTGCGCTTAATGTCATCCCGCGCGGTGACCTGTCTTTCATTCTCACGTCCACAAACAAGGCTGAACAGCATGACCACATCCCGTGAGATCCCGGCGCTGAGCCTGTTCTGCTTCGCCGATGTGGCCAGAGACAACTTTGCTGATAAATATGAACAATTATTAAGTACCGCACGGCTGGCAGATACGCTGAATTTTCATGCTATCTGGACGCCCGAGCGGCATTTCCATACCTTTGGCGGCATGTTTGCTAATCCTTCGGTGGTCAGCGCGGCGCTGGCGGCCTGCACGCAACGTATCGGTATCCGGGCAGGCAGCGTGGTGCTGCCGTTACATGATCCTCTGCGGGTTGCCGAAGAATGGGCCATCGTCGATAACCTGTCTCATGGCCGCGCTGGCGTGCGTTTGCCAGCGGCTGGCAGCGTAATGATTTTGTGCTCAGGGCTGAGAATTACCGCCAGAGACAACAGGTTCTTTTTTCCTCACTGGCGCAGGTTCAGGCGCTGTGGCGCGGTGAATCCGTCACACGCCACGAGCTTTCGCTGCCTGCGCAACCCGAACCGGTCAGCCTGAAAACCTGGCCTGCACCTTTTCAGACGGAGATCCCCGTCTGGCTGACCACCGGCAGTAATCCCGATTTATTTACTGAGGCCGGAAAACGCGGGCTGAATGTGCTCACCCATCTGGTTTCGCAGACCCGCGAGCAACTGGTGGAAAACTGCGCGGCGTATCGCCTCGCACGCCGTCAGGCGGGTTTTGATCCCGCAGAAGGCACCATCACATTAATGCTGCACACGCAGGCCGGAGCAGCACGAAAAACGCTGTTGCCACGGCTTAAACCGGCACTTACCGGTTATCTGCAGGCATTTATGGCGCTTTCCGACAATCTCAGTCAACCACGGGTCGCCGATGCGGAGCAAAATGAGAAGAAGCAAGCCTACACACTGAAATGGGGAGTGGAGAAATATCTCAACCACTGCGGTTTATTTGGCTCTGCACAAGAATGCGCAGATCAGCTTGCCCGTCTCAGGCAGGAAGGAATCGATGAAGTTGCGTGCCTGATGGATTTTGGAATGCCTCAATCAAGTGTGGAAGAAACGCTTCGGACACTTGCTACATTGTTATGAAATCAAGGAACTATGATGAAAAAAATCACCCTGGCGCTTACCCTGCTCGCCTGTGTCACCAGCACTTCTGCCCTCGCCGCAGAAAAAACATTCCCCCTGGAAGCCTTTAGCGCAGTAGAAGCCAGACAGGGCATTAATCTCACCATTAAGTGTGCCGCAACGCCGTCTATGGTGGTCTCCGGTTCGCAAGACACGCTGAATAAATTGAAAGTCACCCATGACAATCACGCTTTACTGCTGGTCAATGATGCCGCTGAAAATGATCGCTTTATCTCGCACACGCTGGATATCACCCTGTATACCAGCGGCCCGCTGAACAGTCTGGCCGGAAAAGCGGGTGTTAAAATAGCCGCACCGGCCTGTGCGGTGGATCCGAAAACACTGGCCGTTTCCGGCAGTATGGGCACGGATATCCGCGCTGAAGGCAAAACGGCTGAACTGAATCTGGATCTGGCCATGGGCGGGAGTTTTAACAAGAAGCCTCAGAATTTTACGGCGGAATCGGCTAACGTGCGCATGAGCATGGGCGCGGAATCCTCACTGTGTCATATCCCCAAAATTCAGGGCACGCTTGCGGCAGGCGCTCGTGTTTCCGTCAGCGCCTCTGCTCAGGTGGATACCGGTTCTGCCAGCTCATTTGCCAGCGAGATTTCCACTTCTGGCTGTGCTTAACGCGCCTGATTAACTGTCCGCCTGAAAAATACAGACCTGCCATCTGACCGGCAGGTCTTTCAGCGGAGCACAGGCGCCATACGCCAGACAATACACCCCGTCGTTTTCAATCAGCCGGTGATGTAACAGGCCGATCTCTTCTTTACGCTCATCGTATACGTGCGCGATGCCACTGTGTTGCGGGATGGCACAAAAACCGGCGAGCGACTGCGTAAGGCCGGTTCCCCTGACTTTGAGCCACGCTTCCTTCACACTCCACAGTCGGGTAAAACGCAACAGGTAATGCGCCTCATCTTCTGCCAGCCAGTGCTGTTCATCAGGGTTGAAAAACCGGCGGGCGATGGCTTTTTTCGCCTCAACGTTTCCGCTGACTTTTTCCAAATCCACCCCGACCTCTGCCCCGCGACACAGCACAATCGCCGCCGAAGTTCCGCTGTGGGATAAGTTGAAACGCAATCCCGGGAAATCAGGGAGCCAGGGCTTACCCTGAGGCGTTCTTGCGATACTTAGCTGTTCATCGGTCACCGATAAGTAGCCCGACAATACCTGACGCAGCCAGCACTGCGCCTGCTGTCGCAGCAGTTGCCCTGACAGCGACGCCTCAAAGTGACGGAGCAGGCAAAGCCCCTCTCCTGCCTTCAGTTCAGGCAGGGGATCACAGTGGGAGATTGAGGGTAACGCGACAACCGGTTCGATCATGGCGATTCTCCAGAGACAGATACCCGCCATGACTTTCAGCGATTTGCCGGCACAAAATCAGCCCGATGCCACTGCCGTTGGGTTTGGTGGTATAGAAAGGAACAAACAGATTTTTGGGATTGGTCAGCCCGACACCCTGGTCAAGAATGGTCACAAACAGACAGCCTTTTTCTTCTGACCATTCAATACACACCGGCGCCGTGGTATCGCTCATCGCCTCATCGGCATTCTTAATCAGGTTGATAAGCAACTGATGGAGTTGCACCCGGTCGACATTTACCCTCAGCGGCGCCGGGCCTTGCAGGGTAATTTTACGGTGCGCAAACAACAGCGGCAGCTCCGCAATCAGGGCGGCAAAATCAAGCGGTGCTTTGGACGGGGGGGGCGAGTTTACTGAGCTGGCGGTAACTGCTGATAAAGGCGATAAGTTCTTTGGCACGTCGGTTGATCAGATCGATGCCTTCCGCAAAGCCCTCCGGCAGGTTTTCTGTATGGCGGCGATAATGCTGCTGGAGCATCTGGCTGATGGAAGCAATCGGGCTAAGAGAATTGTTTATTTCATGACTGATCACCCGCAGCAGGTTTTGCCAGGCTTTTTGTTCTTCCTTACGCAGCATGTCGTCAACATCACTGACAAACAGCAACACGTTTTGGATCCCGTCCACCATATAGGTGTCACTGGACACTTTATAACGCCCCGGACGCCCTGCATGACTGGACTCCACCGGATGCTCCCGGTTGGCATTTTGCAACAACGTATCAAGTTGCCAGTGACTGCATTTTTCGCCAATCAGCTTTTCCAGCGATGTGCCCAGCATCCGCGAGGCCGCATCATTACACCACATCAGCCGGTTATTGCCGTCAATCGCGAAAATCGCCACCGTGATATTAGAAATCACTTTTTGCAGCAGAAAATCCATTTCTCTTTGCTGCTGGCGGTGGCGGGATAACTGACCCGAAATGGCGTTGATCTGTTCAATGACCCCTTCAAACACCCCTTCCCCGCTGGTCACACCGCGAAGGCTAAAATCTTCCTGCTCAACGGCTTCTAACAGGTTAGAAATCACATTGATTTTGTAGAGAAGTTGCTGGAAAAAGTGATAGGAAAAATACACTAACGTGACGCACAGAATAAAGAGCGTGAGAAATTTCAGGTAGAGAGACTGCTGTGGGAAAAACCACAGCAGCAGATAGGCAACAACGCCCCCCAGCGGGGACAAACTGCACAGTATTAAATGACGTGACTCAAAGGATCGAAAAAGTTTACTCATGACAGATTTTTAATTTATCCAGTCGTCGGTAAAAAGCGCTGCGACTCAGCCCTAACGATTCTGCCGCTTTCACTGCATTCCCGTCATAGTGACGCAGGCGCTGTAAGAGCACAGTTTCTTCCACTTCTGCCAGCGTGCCCGTCTCAAGTTGCGTCACCGGTTTTTGCTGGGGCTCATGACCGCTGTTTTGCCCCTTCACAGGCAGCGGCAGGCAAAGATCTGCCAGGTCGATCGTATTATTGCGGCAAAGCAATACGCCGCGTTCCAGCAAATGGCTCAGTTCGCGGATATTCCCCGGCCATGAATATTCATGCAGCCCCTGTCGCGCCATCGCCGATAATACCGGTTTAGGTTTACTGTATTTGCGGGCAAAACGTTGCAGAAAACGTTCGGCCAGCGGCTCAATATCTTCCTGCCGTTCACGTAGCGGCGGTAACGGAATTTGAATAACATTCAGCCGGTAGAGCAAATCCTGCCGGAACCGCCCTTCAGTCACGGCTTTTTCAAGATCCGTGTTGGTGGCCGCAATGATGCGGCACTGAGTGGTTTGCGTCCGTGATGAACCCACGCGTTCGAACTGCCGTTCTTCCAGGACACGCAGTAATTTTACCTGCTGGGACAAGGGCAAATTGCCAATTTCATCGAGGAATAATGTGCCTTTATCGGCCAGTTCAAAGCGTCCGATGCGATTTTCCCGCGCATCGGTAAACGCGCCTTTTACGTGCCCGAACATTTCACTTTCAAACAACTGCTCATTGATGCACCCCATGTTGACTTCAACAATGCTGTGCTCACGGCGGGATGAGAGCTGATGGATATAGCGGGCGAGCAGGCTTTTGCCGGTGCCATTTTCACCCAGAATCAGGATGCTGGTATCCGTGGCAGCCACGGTTTCCACCACGTTGATTAACTGCTTCATGGCCTGAGAGCGGACAACCCATTCATTGCCCATGTCATCTTCAAGCGCCATTTTCAGCAGCTTGTTTTCTTCTCGCAGGCAATTCCCGGAGCGTCTCGCCTGGCTCAGTGCAATCTGTTGCTGAACAATGCTTAACAGGCGTTCGTTATCCCAGGGTTTTTGAATAAAATCCGCCGCACCGGCCCGCATGGCGCTGACGATGATGTCAACACTTCCCCATCCCGTCATTGCTACAGCGGGCAGACAGTCATCAAATTTTTTTAACTCATCCAGCAGTTGCAAACCTTCCAGACCCGACGTGGTGTCTTTCTGGAAGTTCATGTCCATCAGTACCAGATCAAAGGGCTTTGCGGACAAATGTGACAATAAACGGTTGGCCTGCGTTTCCAGCGTCACGTCATACCCTTCCATACGGAGCAGCATGTCGAGGCTGGTCAGAATGCCCGCGTCATCATCAATGACAAGAATACGTTTTTTTTTCGTTCATTAAAGCATCCGGCTTGTGCCGCCGCACCCGTCAGGCACGGCGACAGATTATTCATAGCGAATGGCGTCCGCAGGCGACATCCGAATGGCGCGTCGGGAAGGCAACCAGACCGCTAACGCCACAATTAAAGAAATCATGACGGCGACACCCCAAAAGAGCAGTGCAAAGGAGGTATGCCCGTTGCCCAATATACGCGTCAACTTGGGTGCGACAAAGAAGGCCAAAGGCAACCCGATAATCAGGCCAATGAATAATTGCTTACTGCCCTGAAGCATCAGCATCCGTAACAGAACGCCTTCCGTTGCCCCCATCGCCATACGCACCCCGATCTCCTGAATACGTTGATTGATCACATTGCGCATCACGGCATAAATACCGGTGGCCGCCAGAATGACCGCGACCAGACCAAACAACATAAAGAGGTTGGCAATGAAATGCAGCCCGGCGGTATTCCTGGCCAGACGTTGATTTAACGTTTGCACCTGATTAACGGAGAGCGTGCTGTCAATCTGGCGAACCGCATTCATGAGCGCAGGCCCTAACGTATCAGGATTCTGAGCCCTGAGCACCAGCGTTAATGACGCCGCGGGTATTTGCGCCAGCGAGCGGTAAACCGTGACCCGCTGGCGGAACGCGCTGAAAGGTCGGCCATGAATGACGTTAGGCACCACACCGATAACCGTGAACCAGCGCTGATCATCCGTATCACGAAAACGCAGGCGTTTACCGATGACATCCCGCTCACCGGGCCAGAACTGCTCCGCAAACGACTGGCTGACCACCACCACGGGCTGTGAGTCCTGCGTATCACTGCTGGCAAACTCCCGTCCGGCCACCGGCGTGATCCCCATTGCCGTCAGGCTTCCCGGCATCACCTGGACATCATTGACCAGAGGATAAGACCAGCGGTCTTTGCTGTTGTTGGTAGACGAATCGATATCCACCTGACGGGGTACGGTAAATTGTCCGACGGCACTGGTGGTGATGGCCGTTTTTTCAACACCGGGGATCCCGCTGAGGGACGATTGCAGGCGCTGATAGAACAGGATCCGGCTCGCATCATCAGGATACTGGTTGGCATTGAGGTTAATCTGACCGGTGAGATAGCCCTGCGTCGCCACCCCGTAATCGGCACGGGTCGCCTGGTAAACCAGCAGCGCCAGCAGCGCACTGATGCATAAAATGGAACAGGATAATCCGACTTCAAACGTCACCAGAATACGGGACACCCTGCCTGCCCCGCGACTTTGCGCGCCCCGCGTTCCATCACGCAAAACATCGTTGAAATTACCGTGGGTGATTTTCCACGCAGGCAATGCACTGGTAACGACAGCCGTCATGATGACCAGCACTAACGCATTGAGGATCATGACGTTATCGAGTGACAAATGCCACCAGAACGGAATTTTGTTCGGTACAAACGTCGGCAGTAACGTATTGGTGATCTCGAGTCCCCAGGCGGCGAGCAGAACGGCGATGATGCCCGAGAAGGCGCAAATAAATAAGCTTTCCCACATCATTTGCATGACCAGACGACCGGAAGGTGAGCCCAGAGCAACGCGGATAGCGATTTCTTTTGAACGCTCTGTGGTTCTTGCCAGCAATAAGTTACCGACATTACAACACGCCAGCACCAGCACAAAAGCCACGGCAAAAAGCATGACGATGAAGATCGGCATGGTCTCCTCACCCATGAAATTTTCCTGGAATGTCAGTACCTGCGCCGACAGCCCTTTATTGCTTTCAGGATACTCAGAGGCCAGCGACTGCATCACCTGAGCGAGGTCACCGTCAGCATCGGCGAGCGGAACACCGGGTTTCAGGCGCGCATAAACGGATACTTCCGGCGCACCTTTGCGGACCAGATACTGTGCAGGATCCAGCTTAGAAGGCAGCCAGAGATCATGAAAGAAAGGAAAGGCAAAATTGGCGGGCATGATGCCCACAATGCGCGTGTGTATCCCATTGATCAGGACATCTCTGCCAATGAGTTGCGCATCGGCAGCAAAGTAGTTTTGCCACATGCCATAGCTGATAACGGCAACCGGTGTCGCGCCAGGCTGGACATCTTCACTGTTCAGCACCCTGCCACGATAAGGCTGGATGCCAGTATAAGAAAACATCTCCGGCGTATTGCGGATCGCCATATAGGAAACCGCTTTGGTGCCGTCACTGATATCGGCACGTTCAGCATAAAAATAACCCACGTCATTGAGCGTGGTATTGCGGGCCTTAATTTCCTGGTAGTCCAGGAAGTTGACCCCGGAGTCACTCAGACTGACGCCATTGACCGTCGGGTTTACTAACACCATGTTTTTCCCGTCCGGGTAAGGAAGCGGCGTAAACATGATGGTGTTAATGACTGAAAACATATAAAGCGTCAGTGCCAGACCGCAGGACATGATGAGCACGGTGATAAAGGTAAATGACGGGCTTTTGAGTAACAGGCGTAAGGCATATCGGATATCAAAAAGCATTTTATGCTTCCTTTATCAGGGTCAGTTCCCGTGCCACATGTCCGTCTCCGACGACCTGCCCGTCAGAAAGCACGATGCTGCGCTGCGCCCGCTCGGCTGAACGAGGATCATGGGTGACGATGCAGATCGTGGCGCCCTCCTGATGTAACTTATCGAGAATATTCAGCACCGCCTCGGCATTGTGGGAGTCCAGGTTACCGGTCGGTTCATCCGCCAGAATGATGGAGGGATTGCCCACGATAGCCCGTGCGACGGCCACGCGCTGCTGCTGTCCGCCGGAAAGCTGCGAGGGATAATGGCGTCCCCGGTGGGACATATTGACCTTGTCTAAGGCTTCCGCCACTCTCTGCTGCCGTTCAGTTTTAGAAATATCCTTGCGGTAAGTCAGTGGCAGGGAGACATTTTCCTCAATGGTTAAATCGCTGATGAGATTAAATGACTGAAAGATAAAGCCGATATCACGATTTCTCACCAGGGCACGCTGCTTTTTAGAGATATTTTCCACGTTGTGCCCGGCCAGCTGATAGGTCCCGGTAGAGGCCACATCGAGCAGGCCCAAAATCGAAAGCAGCGTTGATTTACCACAGCCTGAAGGCCCGGAAATCGCCACGTATTCCCCTTTGGAAATGCTGAGCGTGATCTTGCTCAGGGCGTGTGTCTCAATTTCATCGGTCAAAAAAATCTTATTCACGTCAGTGAGTTCTACCAGTGATTCCATCATTTTCATCTCCATCGCATTGTCCTGTAAGCTGGCGTCTTTTGCAGGTGAGCCGGCATTATTTAGTAATCTCAATTTGATCTGCCCCTTGCCAGGCGCTGCCGTCACTGAGAATAATTTTATCTCCCGCACGCAGTCCACTGGTCACCTGAATATAATCCGCAGATCCCTGACCAAAGTTGACCTTCATTTTGGTGGCAGAGCGTTCCTTTTCATCGAGCCGGTAAAGCATCGAAGGTAAATTATTCTGGGCAAACGGTGGCCGCTCAACGTACAGGGAATCATTAATTTTTGTCACTGCGATTAAACCATCAACGCTCAGGTCAGGTCGGGCTTCCTGCGGCAGTGGTTGATTGAATGTCACATCCACTTTAACGGTGCCATTGGTCACCGCAGGATCCACCCGTGACAATACCCCGGTGAACTGGCTGCGTCCGGTGTTAATGGTAACCTGCTGCCCGACGGCAAGATCACGGGACTGTAATTCCGGCACTTTGAGTTCAGCATAAAGTTCCTTTTCTTTCGCCAGACGGGCAATACTGGTGCCGGTGGTGACCCGCTGGCCGACCTGGACTTTCACATCCTGCAAAATGCCTTCAATCGGTGAGGTAACATTCAGCGAATCGACTTCCTGCTGGCTCAGCAGCACCAAAGATTCCAGTTTGTTAAGGCGCATCGCACTGGCTTTGATATCAGCATCAATGCTCAGCTTGAGTGTTTTTAATCGTTTTTCCTCAAGCACAACTTGCTGACGATATTGTTCAGTATTAATACGGGTCGTTTCGTATTCCAGCATCGGCACTGCCGCAATATATTTCTTTTGTGCAGCAAGCCGCATCGTAGAGCTGAGTAACCGGCTTTTCGCATCCAATACCAAGGCTTCCTGACTCAGAATTTTATTTTGTAATTCTGCATTAGTGGCGTCAGTCTCAGCCCGGCGGGCATCCAGCTCGAGCCGGTTTTCCTGTAATTTTTGTTCCAGCGTCGGGTTACTCATTCTGACCAATAACTGGCCTTTATTCACCTTCATGCCAGGTTTGTAAATGACCTCTTCCACGCGGGCATCAACATTGGCCGCAACCCAATTGATATCACGCGGTAGCAGTACCCCGTTACCCCGCACTTCAACCGAGAAACTGCCATATTGAACCTGCCCGACCGCGATACTCCCGCGGGAGATCTGATAAGGCGAAAAACGGTAATTATAGATTGCCGCCAGCGTGGCTAAAAAGAGTGCGCCCGCAACAATAAATTTGCGGTATCGCTTCAGTATGAATTTATTCCCGGGTTGCGGGATTGATATGTCCATAATAATACCTTTTCTGATAACTCCTTACCGATGAGCACAAATCGTGCCAACCTTTAAAATTTAATTAACCAACTGATTTTTATGTGTTTTTTAAAAAGTCGCCAATTACACCTTTTCCCTTAATCATTTTCTATCTCATTAATGGAACGAAAATCGGGACGCATGCCCTGATTACCCTCTTTTGCCTGCGAAACCCCACGCATATCATGCATTCCCAATATTGGGATATTAAATCTGGCAAGTTAATTAGTGTGTTTCGAAAATGGGATTTTACTATTTACATAACAGGAAAGAATAATAATATCCATTATAAACAATAAGTTGAAAAAAATAAAAACATGGCATAGTAATTGCTTAGAGAATAGCGGGGACGGTATTCCAATTTTAAAAATTTGTTCATCACTCATTAATTACGCAGAAGGGGTGTGTATGTGGGAACGCAAACTATCGAACGCTGAAAAAAGTCTTTTCACACAGAAAATAACCGAGGATCTCGATAATCGTCATTTGACTATCTATGGTAAGCACGCTCATACAGACAAAGCATTATGTATTGTTAAGATTATTAATTATATGCTGGAGAATATTTCTGACGAGATCACACTTGAAGATCTGGAAAAAATATGTGGTAAAACCCGCTTTGATATTTGCCGCATATTCAAACATTTCTATGATGTCACACCGATAAAGTGGATGTGGAAGGTCCGGCTGGCGCTGGCCAGGGAATTTATCCATTTAGCCCCTGAGTGGTCTTTGACAGATATCAGCTATGCTTGTGGATTTTCGTCGCTGCCGCATTTTTCCCGAAGTTTCAGCAAGACCTATAATGAGTCTCCGCTCAAATTCAAACAGAATGTCATCAGGACAACACGCCCGGAAATAAAAAAAGAATCATCAGATTATGATTTCATTTTCGGCATCCAGAGAAACAACTTTTCAAGAAGTATGTTAATCAGCAACCTGCACTTCTTATAATTATTAATAAGATTTCTTATGCCATTTTTTATTATTCTCTACACGCAATATCAGTTTTGGTTCATGGAAAGATGAAAAATCCTCATGCAAAGTATCCCTCAGAAAGTTTGAAATATAATTGAAAACAACAGGGTCACGTAATGCGCCGTTGTGGCCCTTTCCCTCTGTAACGATTAATTCACTTTTCTTCAATGAATGGCTCAGTATTTCGGCCTCATCCAGTTCAATACTGAGATCATTCTTATCATGCAATATCATGACAGGTTGCGTTATTGAACCGATAAGCTCGGGACCAATAACATCAGGATGGACACCATAGCGGCGCTGATAAAGCTTTTTCATCGATACGGCAATGCGCCTGGGCAGTTTATTATTGCGCACATATCTGTCCATCATTTTCCCGTAACTGCACGGACTGCCGATTAAAATCATCCGTTTAAAAAGCAGTCCCTGTAGCGCGGCCATGCAGCCAATTAATCCGCCGGTCGAATGACCAATGATCACAGAGAAGTGCCCGTAATGCTTTTCCATCTCCATGACGGCCCGCGACAGATCATAGAAAGACACTTTTTTTCCGGGAGAAATACCATGTGCGGGCAGGTCAGGCGCAAAAACCGTATAGCCTTTTTCCTGCAACCGCTGCGCCATCTGCCGTAACATTATACTCCGGCCATCCCACCCGTGAAGAAGCAACACTTTTTCTGCCTGGGGATCCGCTTGCGGATAAATGAAGACCTTAACAAAAGATTTGCGCCAATAAAGCTCCTCCTGCACGCAGCGACTGAGCAGCATGATTTCCCCCTGCTTATAGGGTAAAGGCCGGGTCTTTTCGAAAAGACGCAACGCGTATAACGCAGAAAGATAGGAAGACATGGCATGCAGGGAATATAAGTCGAATAAACTGATTAATTTGCATGCCCGGGTATAATGCGTCGCAGGCCTTATTTTAGCTTTCATCAGTAACGTCGGACGCAATCGCATAATGACCAAAACCCGCAGATAATTTTGGTGAACCAGCGATAAAAACAACAGGACGGGATAAAAGAAGCTATAAAACATTCTCACTTCCTATTTTATTGGCCAGCCGCCAGTATTCTCTGCCGAACGCGATAAAGTACACCACATTAAAGACAATGATCAGATTCATAATACTTTGCAGTTGCGAGAACTTATCCCATCCCACCAGCAAGGTGATGACAGTCAGCAATTCGATGATAACGGTTAATACCAATACCCGCCGGGCCTGTTCTAATTGTTCCAGCAATGCCTGAAGCGAGGCAACAAAAGAGGTCATGAAAAACGTCGGTAACAGAATCAGTAAAATCTGGCTGCTGACATCCTGAATTATTCTGTCACCGGACAGAATTTTTATCAGACTCACTTCGGTGAAATAGACGCCGGAGGTCAGCAGAAGGTAAATAATGCAAATAAAGGCTAACCCACGGTGCAGCAATCGTTTTAATTCTTCTCCGCTGCTGATGGCCAGCCGCTGGTTAATTAATATCGCCAGCGCGGATCCGCAGGCCACGGCGGGGATGACAATAAACATCCGAATCTTGGTCACAATCAGAAAACCGGCGACATATTGCTCACCCAGGGTGCCGATTAACGGGAATATCAGCAGAGAACTGAAAAACAGTACCACTAACGAGGCAAAAATGGGCATCCCCACCTGAAGCAAAAGCCCGCTGAGACGCGGAATAAATGCGCCGGGGCGGTCATCTTCCGCATGGCGACCGGTACGCCGTACCAGCCAAAGCGCGACAGGGATAAGCAGAGCAGAAGCCAGGGCGTTGGAAATAATAATCGAATTGAAGCCTAATCCATAAACCTGATAGCCGGTGTAGCAGATCAACGCATTCAGCACGATATACGCGATGACTAACAGCATGCTTAGCGCGCTTTTCCCCTGCCCGCGCAATGCGCTGTTACACATCTCAAGCTGAATAAACGGCAGCATGGAAAGGAAATAGAGCGGTAATGCCGAGGAATAAAATGCATTGCCGGCGACCGGCAACAGGGTTTGCAAAAGAGGAGCGCAAAGCGCCGTCACGCCGCTCAGCAGCGCCACAATCACGATGCCCAGTGTCGCCAGCAGGGAGGTCGCCGCCAGTACCTTTTGGCGGGACCACATATTCAGCGAACGGGCACTGAAAACCTGATTGGTGATAGCCAGGCATTCCAGAATAGCCAGGAATAAGAAACTGAACGGCTGGAGCATCGAAAGCAAATAAATTGAACTGGTTTCTTTCCCGTGCCCCAGAATCGCGGTCTGAATGTTTTGCGAAAATGAGACGGCAATGGCCACCACGATCATCGGCCAGGCTAACTTCAGCAGGTCCGCGATATCTTTGCTCAGGCTGTTACGCCGTAGCAACGTCATCTCAGGTGAAGTATTCATACTCTACGCTCCTGACGTGCTGGCAACACGGTTATGGCAGCGTCTGCGGCCTTCCCGTACAGGCTGTAAATCATCATCGACAGGTAAGAAAGGCTGTGCGTCGAGCCTGATAAATAGCCATGCCCGCCCATCAGTTTTTCTGCCCGGTTGGTTAGCTCCGTAATCTGCCAGTGATCCGCTTCCGGGTCAGCGTAGTCCTGCGCCGTAATGCGCATCTGCCACTGGAGCAAAAGTAAATCTGTCTGGTTGCTCAGATCGGCAAAATCCGCCTTCACTAACTGATGTCGGGTGGTTTTTATGCCAAAACTTTTTCGCGCGGATAAGTGCTTCCAGCTCATCGCCAGGATCTGGCTCAGGAGCCCCAGGCGCGCCGCAAAAGAAGCCATCAGCGGGATCGGATCATCAGTGATGGTTTCTGTGCCGGTATGCTGCAAAGCAATCCCGAGTGACGCCAGAATACGATCAGACTCAGCGTGCTGCTCCGCGCAGGTTTCACCTTCTGCTGCCAGAATCTGATACCCGCCGCAAAATACGCCGCTGGCCGGGTTGGCCCATTTCTGCCGCATCTGCCGGAAGGCTTCTGCCGGCTCATGGTCCCTGAACAAAAAGTAAAGTCGGGTAAACTCTGCTTCACACATCAGAGCTCTCCAGTTGCAGATGCTGTTCAATCCATTGAATAAGTTTCCCGACAGTGGTGAAGGCATCCTGGTTGATTTGATCAGGTTCAAACATCAGGCTGGGGATCTTTTCTTCCAGCGTTAATAAGAACTGCACAAATAATACTGAATCGAGATCCAAATCTTCATTAAAATCCGTTTCCGGCGTGATGTTGATTTTTGCAGACATGACATCATTTAATGCATCATTAACGGCTGACAGAAGTTGTGACATGGTTTACCTCATTATTTTCGTTTTTTTCAATCAGGATACAGGACATCGTTATCCCCATCCCCATAGCAACACAGAGAATTCTTTTTCCTTCAAAGCTCTTTAATAAAGAAGACAAGTTAAATAAAATATCGGAGCAATAAGCGTGTCCATATCCTGATATATGCTCAGTAAAAAGCTCGCCCTTGAAGTTCAGTTTATCGGCAATTCTCCTGAGCATGGGTAAATCTATATTACCCGGAACAATCGCATCTATATGGTCAATCGTAAGGCTAAACTTATCCAGTACGTAAAGATAGAAATCATAATAATCTTGTTCGAGTGAGGAGAAAAGTTCCCGCCGTCGGGCAGCCGGAAATTCTCTGTGATTATTATAAAATGAAGACAGATGCCGCACGGCGGTTTGCTTGATTTGCCACGGTGAATGCCCCGCATTGAGGAGCATGGCAGCAGGAATTTCCGCCATAACACTATTATCAAGCTTATTAATATCACAGTGGAAAGCCTTTTCACCGGTGATGAGGATCATCGGTAACTGGCTTTTTATTACCCGGTTCTTTAATAAATGAATCGCCGACAAAGCCGATGCGCAATGATTGAGACTAATTGTTAATTTTTCCCAATGGCCGATTCCACAACGGGCCGCTATCTCATCAAGCCAGCAGTCATCAAAAAAAGTATTATGCGTTTGCGTTTTTGCATAGACCAAATATCCCCGCCCCTTAGCGACATTCAGATTTTCATTCACCAGAGTTGAAAGGGTTTCATGTAACATTTCTGTATGGCTACCAGAGAACATTCCCACTGCGTGCAGAGAGTAATAACGTTCAAGTACCTTACGCGCGCCTGTTTTTAAATTATGAGATGATTCAAGCGTACTTAATGGCCTTAAAGAGATGCGACCAGGCAACCAGCATAAATCATTAAGTGGCAACATATATTCTCACAGGGAATTATTTTAGAGTTATTATAAACGCAGTCCATAATCCCAGAAAAAAAACGTCTTTTTTGCCTGCAATTGCTTAAAGGGCAGGAATTCCCATTTTTGAATCCCAAAAATGGAATGTTATGAGTGTTCAGGAGGGAAAATCGGAAAGAACAGCGTACAAACGGAGCCGTTATAGCTGTACAAAGTGACCGTTGCTGACTTCGCGGTAATGACGCACCGGCGGCTGATAAGTGGCTGAGCGCAGCGGGCTGGCAAGCTCTTCCGGTACCACGGGACGTGTGCGGTGAACATCCGGGTCGGGCACCGGCACGGCGGCCAGCAGTTTGCGGGTATAGGCGTGTTGCGGGTTTTCGAAGATATCGGCACGCGAACCGATTTCGACGATTTCGCCCAGATACATCACCGCCACACGGTGACTGATGCGCTCGACCACCGCCATATCGTGCGAAATAAACAGATACGCCAGCCCGAGTTCCTGTTGCAGATCGAGCATCAGATTAATCACCTGCGCTTTGACTGACACATCCAGCGCCGACACGGCTTCATCAGCGATGATCATTTTCGGCTCCAGCGCCAGTGCGCGGGCAATACAGATACGCTGCCGCTGACCGCCGGAAAACTGGTGCGGAAAGCGCGTCGCCATATTGCTTTGCAAGCCGACCTGTTCCAGCAGTTGCGCCACGCGAATGCTGGCGCTGGCGGCATCATGCAAGCCGAGGCTTATCATCGGTTCGGCAATCGTCTGACCAATGCGCATTCTCGGGTTCAGGCTTTCATACGGATCCTGAAAAATCATCTGCGCCTGGGTGCGGATATCCGCCAGCCGTGCGCTGTCAGCCCGACGGATATCCTGCCCGCGGATCAGCACATCACCGGAAGTCGCTTCAGTGAGACGTAAAATCGTGCGTCCGGTGGTGGATTTCCCGCAGCCGGATTCCCCCACCAGTGACAGCGTTTCGCCCGGTTGCAGGCTGAATGACAGATCCTCCACCGCATGCACCCGGGCAGAAACACGGCGCAGCAGACCGGATCTGACATCAAAACGCGTCACCAGATTTTTAACCTCCAGCACCGGCTGACCGGTGCGCAGCGTATCGACAGACTCCGCCACCGGCAGCACTTCGCCGGTTTGGCTGTCGGTCAGCGGGAAGCGTTTCGGCAGCGCCACGCCGTTCATCGCGCCCAGTCGCGGCACCGCCGACAGCAGCGCGCGCGTATAAGGATGTGTGGGATGATGGAAGATTTCCCGCGTGGTTGCCTGTTCCACGGCTTCGCCACGGTGCATCACCAGCGTGCGATCCGCCACTTCCGCCACCACGCCCATATCATGGGTGATGAACAGCACGGACATGCCCTCTTCTTCCTGCAAGGATTTGATCAGCGCCAGAATTTGCGCCTGAATGGTGACATCCAGTGCCGTTGTCGGTTCATCCGCAATCAGCAAACGCGGATTACAGGCCAGCGCGATAGCAATCACCACGCGCTGACGCATGCCGCCGGAAAAACTCAGCGGATATTCATTGAGTCGTGCGGTGGCCGCCGGAATACGTACTTTCTCCAGCAACCGGACGGCTTCGGCGCGCGCGGTTTTATCGTCCATGCCGCGATGGCGTTTGAGCACTTCGGTGATTTGCACGCCGATTTTCAGCACCGGATTCAGGCTGGTCATCGGCTCCTGAAAAATCATGCCGATGCGGTTGCCGCGAATGCTTTGCATCTGCGAACGGTTGAGACTCAGTAAATCCTGACCGTCAAACCGGATGTTGCCGGAATAACGGGTCTGCTTTTCATCCAGCAAACGCATGACGGACATCGCCGTCACACTTTTACCCGAACCGGATTCGCCCACCAGCGCCAGCGTTTCTTTCGGGCCAATCGAGAACGAAAGGTCCCGCACCACATTCAGCCATTCGCCGCCCACGGAAAACGCGGTATTCAGTTTATCGACCTGTAAAACCGGGGGTTGCATCATCAATCTTTATTCCGCGGGTTGAGGATATCGCGCAGGGCGTCACCCACTAAGTTGATGGCGACGATCAGTACCAGCAGCGTGACGCCGGGGAAGAAGCTTATCCAGTAATCGCCGGACATCAGGTAATCAAAACCGTTGGCAATCAGCAGGCCGAGCGAAGGCTCGGTCACCGGCAAACCGATGCCAAGAAACGACAGCGTGGCTTCGAGCATAATGGCGTAAGCAATACGCATGGTCGCCACCACAATCAGCGGCGGCAGGCAGTTGGGCAGAATATGACGGAACAGAATGCGCGGGTTCGACAGCGCCATGCTGCGCGCAGCGTCCACGTAACTGCGGCGACGTTCCAGCAGCGCCGAGCCGCGAATGGTGCGTGCGTAATACGCCCATTGCGTGACCACCAGCGCCAGTATGATTTTATCGACACCCTGCCCGAGTGCCGCCAGCAAAATCAGCGCAATCAGGATCGGCGGGAAGCTGAGCTGGATATCGACAATACGCATGATCAGCGCGTCCGTTTTGCCACCAACGTAAGCGCTGATCAGCCCCAGTGCTGCGCCAATGGTCAGCGCAATCATCGCGCTGGAGACACCCACCAGCAGACTGGTTCGCGTGCCGTACAAAATCGCGCTCAGCAAATCGCGCCCCTGATCGTCAGTGCCCAGCCAGTAAATCATGCCACTCATACTGGTGGTGCCCGGTTTCAGGCGGCCATCCATGATGTCGAGCTGCGATAAATCGTACGGATTTTGTGGCGAGATCCACGGCGCCAGCACCGCCAGCACAATGGCGATACCTAAAATGATCAGACCGCATAAGGAGAATTTGTTGCGCAGCAGCGCACGCACGGTGTGGTAAAACGCGGAATGCGGTTTGCCCTGCACAGCGCTGCGCGAATGTACGGAATCAGACGCCATCAGTTTTCGCCCCCCAGCCGGACGCGCGGATCCACCAGTACATACAGCACATCCACCAGCAGATTAATCAGGCTGAACATCACCACGGTGATCATCAGATAGGCCAGGATCACCGGACGATCCAGCACGGCGATAGAATCGATGATCAGCTTGCCCATGCCCGGCCAGGCGTAAATGGTTTCAGTGACTACTGCGAAAGCAATCAGCGAACCCAGCTCAAGGCCGATGACGGTAATCAGCGGGATCAGGGTGTTTTTCAATACGTGAACCAGCACGATGCGGCTTTCCGATAAACCCTTGGCGCGGGCGAAACGGATGAAGTCCTGTTGCAGGCATTCGAGCACACCCGCGCGGGTCAGACGGATAATCAGCGAGATTTTAAACAGCGCCAGATTCAGGGCGGGCAGGATCAGATGCGCGAGACCGTCGGCGGTAAACAGACTGACGGGGACGCCGAAAATGTCTACCGTGGCACCGCGCCCGGAGGCCGGAAGCACGCCGAGTTTGACGCTGAACAGCATGATCATCATCAGGCCAATCCAGAACGTCGGCAGGCTGAAGCCTAAAATTGAGACGGTCATGATCGACTTCGATAACCAGCCGTCAGGGCGCAGACCGGCGTATACGCCGAGCGGAATGCCAATCACCAGCGCCAGCATAAACGCCACCAGCGCCAGTTCAAGCGTGGCGGGCATACGCTGGAAAATCAGGTGCAGCGCGGGCTGATTGTAGATGAAGGAGTTACCCATATCGCCATGCAGGGCATTGACCACGAACAGGCCATACTGCTCCCACACCGGTTTATCGAGGCCAAAAGACTGGATCACACTCAGGCGTTCAGCAGGCGTCGCGGTCGTGCTGAGCAGCAGGTCAACCGGATTGCCGACCAGATACACGCCGCCGAAAACCAGCAACGACATCACCAGCAGCGTCAGCAACGTTTGCCCGAAACGCCCGAGCAGGTAACGGCTCATGCGTTTGCGTCGCCATCGCGGCTGCCGTATCGCGAGAAAACACGGCGCAGCAGACTGAAAAAGCCGTATTCATCCACTTTCTGCATGACCGTGGCGTTAGGCGGCGTCGACAGTTTGTTCCAGAAATCCGCGTAGGTATATCCGGCGGTAGTACCGGAAACCGCTACGCCCACGCGCGCGGGCTGGCCTTCAAACAGGCCTGGCTGCAACAACCACGCGACGGTGGTGGCGTCATGCACCGGCCCGCCTTCGCGGCCAAACCGGTTGAGATCACTGCGGTCAAACGCATTAAGTAAAGCAGAAGTAGATTCGCCCGGCAGGCCGCCATCCTGTTTTAATGCTTCAATATCATCTGCGCTGATCAGCGCCTGAAAAGTCATATCTAGCGGCATGATGATCAATGGCACGCCGCTGTTAAACACTTTTTCGGCGGCATGCGGATCGGCATAGACGTTAAATTCGGCCCACGGCACGCGATGGCCGAGAGCGGTAAAGGCGCAGCTCATGGTGACGATCTGTTTAATGCCACGCGCGACGTCCGGGTGCATTCCCAGCGCCAGCGCAATATTGGTCATCGGACCGATGACGCACAAGGTGATCGGTGAGTTCTCTCCGGCGGCCTGTCGTAATGTCCGCACCAGAAAATCCACCGCGTGTCCGGCCTGCGGTTGCAGTTCCGTGTCTGGCACCAGTTCATTTTTGAACGCGCCAATGTGTGCGTATTTGCCATAAACCTGTTCACGCACCAGCGGACCGGGTGCGCCGGCATAAACGGGCGTAGCGGTCCTGCCAGACAACGCGACAATTTTGCAGGCATTGCGCACGGTGTCTTGCAGCGCCACGTTGCCAGCGACAACGGTCACACCAAGCACATCCAGTTCCGGCGAGGCCAGCGCCAGCCACAACGCGATGGCGTCATCCACGCCAGGATCGGTATCGATAATGATGCGCTGGCTCATAATTTTATTTCCCGGCATAACGTGAAAGCAGTTCGTAAAACAGCGCGAAGACTTTGTCGGCCTCTGCGTGCGTGACGATATCAACGTTGGGTGTCAGTCCCGACTTGCCATACCAGTCAGCGACGGTTTGCCCCATACACAACTCGCTGTCGTGTTCGACAAACACCCGCGCTTTTTCGGTGCCGAACAGTTCCGGCGCCAGTACGTAAGCAATCACCAGCGGGTCGTGTAGCGGCCCGCCGCGTGAACCGTAGCGGCGCACGTCGTTGCGATCCCAGAACGCCATTAATTCGCCCAACTGAACGGAGATCCGCCCGGAGACTTTGATAAATTTCGCCACATGTTCCGGCGTCAGAATCACCTGATGCGTGGCATCGAGCGGTAAAACCGTGATGTTCAGATCCGAGGAAAACACAATATGCGCGGCATGGGGATCGGCGAGCATATTGAATTCAGAGGTCATGGTGCGGTTACCGGCTTCGCGATACGCACCGCCCATCAGCACCACGCGACCAATACCCTCAGTGATCCCAGGTTTCATGCGCAGCGCCGTTGCCAGATTGGTCAGTGGCCCGAGCACGCACAGCGTCAGTGGCTGATTATGTTCAATCGCCTGCTCACAGCGGCTGATCAGAAAGTTAACGGCATGAACGGCGTCAGCCGGTTTCTGTGGCGCGGGAAAGGTGGTATTACCCAGACCGTTTTCGCCGTGAAACTGGCCGTGGATCGGCGCGCGCAGCAGCGGCTGATGACAACCGGCAAACACCGGGATATCAAGCCGGTAACCCAGCTCGGTAATTTGCAGCGCATTACGTGTGGTATTCGCCAGCGGCTGATTGCCACACACGGTGCAAATGCCGAGAATGTTCAGTTGCGGCGCGACGAACGCGCTGAGCAGTGCAATGGCGTCGTCAATGCCCGGATCGCAGTCAATGATCACCGGCAGGGTTTTCACAGCGCCCCCACGGAACGTAAAACGTCAGCGATTTCCTGACGCGCGGCCTGATTTAATGGCACCTGCGGCGGCAACGGATCGCCGACCTCAAAACCCTGCAATTGCAGCGCGGCTTTAATACAACCGGCGATAGAATATTTGGCGAAGATTTCATTGATGCGCCACAGCGGACGCTGCAACTCCATCGCCTTTTTCCAGTCGCCCTGCTTCGCGGCCTCATACAGCGCCAGACTTTGCTTCGGCACAATACAGGCCGGACCGGCCATCCAGCCCACGCCGCCAATCAGCATCACGCAGGCAGGAATGTGTGCCGATGCGGCAAATACCTGCATCCGCCCCTGCGTGCGTTCGATAATCGACAACAACCGGCCGGTATTGGTCGAGGCATCTTTAATATAGTTGATATTTTCCACGTGACTGAGCCGCTCGATGACAGGCAGGCTGAGATCAGAACGCTGGAACTGCGGATTGGTATACAGCACAACCGGCAGCTTTCCGGCTGCGGTCGCGATGGCACGAAAATAATCCTCGACGCCCTGTTCGGGCACCGGGAAATAGGCCTCGAGGATCGCCAGAATACCGTCGACACCCAGCGCGCCGTAGCGAGCGGTTTGCGCTACGGCGTCCTGAATGGTGGTGGCTGCGACACCGGCAATAACCGGAACGCGGCCTCGAGCGGCTTCAACGACAATTTTCACTATCTCCGTGCGTTGTTCTGCATTGAGATAAGCGAATTCACCTGTACTGCCGAGCGGCGTCAGACCATGCACCCCGCTGTTTATCAGGTGTTCGACCAGCGCTGTTAACACTGGTTTGTCTATCTGGCCGCCATCAGTGACCGGCGAAACCAGATAGGGATACACACCGCTAAAAGAAGTCATAGCTTCTCTCTCTTTTAGTAAACTACTACCTTAGTACAGCCCTGGTGTTGGTGCTGTATTCCCGCCTGGGTTTGGTATGCACTTTGCGTTTACTTACTGTTTCTTATGGACAAAGTACGGCAACGTATAGCCATCTGAGCGACCAACGTAGGTATAAGGTGTTTTCATCGCCCAGGTGTATGAAAGGAACAGCAACGGAATGGTGCCTTCGTCTTTCATCGCAATCTCTGTGGCGTGTTGCAGTAACTTTTCACGCTGGCCATCGTCGAGAGTTTCCCGCGCGTGCAGCAGTGTTTTATCAAATTCAGGGTTCGAGTAACGCCCGCGATTGCCTTGTCCGCCGTTCGGCCCGAAGGTTTCGAGCAATGGCCCCAGCACACCGGAGGCTTCACCGGTTTCAATCGCCGCACCGCCCATAATCAGGCTGAAATCGCGTTTGGATGCACGGGAGAAATACACGCTGCCCGGCATGGTCACGACGTCAGTTTTAATGCCAACGCGGCTGAACATCTGGCCGAGCGCCTGCGCAATTTTAGAATCGTTCGGATAACGGTCATTCGACGCATGGAACGTCAGCGTAAAACCATCCGGATAACCGGCCTGGGCCAGCAATTGTTTCGCTTTCACCGGATCGTAAACCGGTGCGGCAATCGACGGCGTATAGCCGAAGTAACCTTTCGGCACCAGTTGCGACGCCGGAACGCCCTGCCCGTCCATGATGCGATCCACAATCGCCTGACGGTTTATCGCCAGCGACATCGCCTCACGCACTTCGCGTTTTTTCAGCGGATTGCTGCCATCCGGCCCTTTGGCGAATGGCGACACATCGCGATCCTGATCCGGATGTAAATACAAAATACGGTTACCGGCGACAGACTCCAGATGCAGGCTGGCTTGTTTGCCCAGATCCCGCCCGTCTGCCGTCGGCACGCTTTCAATCATATCAACGTCGCCTGAACGCATTGCCGCCACGCGGGCACTCGGGTTTTTGAACACGCGCAAGGTGACGTTATCCCACTGCGCTTTTCCGCCCCAGTACTGATCGTTACGCGCCAGCACGACGTTATCGTCCGGTGTCCAGCTGACAAATTTGAACGGGCCGGTACCGATGACATCTTTCCCTTCATTAAGGGTTTGCGATCCGACCGTCTCAAGCCGGGCCGGTAAAATAGCAACACGGCTTAAGTTGTTAAGTAATAATGGTGTTGGCGCTTTGGTGACAATTCTCACCGTTAAAGGATTCACTTCGGTGACGTCAGCGATATCGTTGACGTACGGCGTATAGGCGCTCGGGCTGTTTTTTGAGGCCAGCGCCACGCGTTTCACGCTGGCAATCACATCTTTGGCAGTGAAATCGCTGCCATCGTGGAATTTCACACCGGGACGCAGGGCAAATTCCCAGGTGGTGTCGTTGATGACTTTCCATGACACTGCAAGCGCTGGCGTTATGTGTTGTTTTTCGTCCTGATTCACCAGGCCGTCGAATATGTTGCGTGCCATCGCACTGTTGGCACCGCCGACGTAAAACTGCGGATCCATAGACGTGGTTGATGCGGCAAGGCCGATATTAAGATCAGCAGCCTGTACGGTCTGTAAAGCAAAAAGCGTGGCCAGTGCTGAGGAAAGCACTCCTGCCAAAACGGACTTTCTCATTCATTTAACCCTTAATTATTTTAGATTTTCAGGCAATGTGTATCAGATCGTAAACTGGAGTCTAGGGGGTGGACTTCTGAATTGAAAATTGTATTTTGTGTTACATCCATAAACAAATGTTATGGATCTTGAGGATGCATATGAAAATTAATCCCAGACAGGTAGAAGCTTTTCACAAGGTGATCCTTACCGGTGGCATGACCGCCGCCGCCAATATGATGAACATTACGCAGCCTGCGGTCAGCCGCTTGATCCGCGATTTCGAATATGCGGTTGATCTGAAGCTGTTTGACCGCGACGGACGCGGGTTGATCCCGCGCGACGATGCCATCAAGTTGTATCGTGAAGTCGAGCGTTTGTATCTCGGACTTGAACATATTTCACGTATCGCCGACGAAATACGTCATTCAAAAGGCAGCGTTTTGCGCATTGGCACGGTTGCGGCGCTTTCCGCGCTGTGCGTCGAACACATTTTGCCGCCGCTGATTGAGAGTATTGACGATATCTCGCTGTTTCTGGATATCGAAAGCACGACGCACATCACCGATGTGGTGACCAGCAATCAGTACGACGTCGGGTTCATTTTCGGTAAGCCGGATGTGAAAGGGCTGGAAGCGGAAATGCTGGCGCGGGCCAATGCCGTTGCCGTGATGTCACCACGTCACCCGCTGGCCAAACAGAATGTCGTCACCGCGATGGATCTGACGCGTTACCGCCCTATTATACCCGGGCGCAAAACGCCGCTGCGTGAACAGCTCGATCAGGTGATGAGCCGCCTCGACTTATATATGAATAACCCGATTGAAACGTCGCTGAACAATTGTTGTGTGATGGCGGGGAATAATCTGGGTATCGGTGTGGTGGATTTCATCACGGCTCGCAGCCACAAAAGCGATATCGTGCTTAAGCCGTTTACGCCAGATATCAGCATCGCCTATCTCGCCGTTTTCCCGCCGCAGATCCCGAAAAGCCGTCTGGTGGAACATATCACCAAAGAAATGAAGACATTAATTGAAGGCTATTTGTAAAACACCCCGTCAGGTTCGCCAAAATCGTACCAGTGAGTCCAACGTGTTCCCCTTCTCCCCTTTATGGTGAGAAGTCTGCGGACGGCTGGTACGTTTAATTAGATGAAAAACGTATATCAAACACTTCAGTTATCAAAATAACGAATAAAACACTTTATTTTATTCTTTAAAATCAATGAATAAAATTTACCTGCATAAATAATAATCTAATCTATAATAATTTACCTAATTTCAAACTCTTCGTTACACATTCACAACCTCGATGAGAAGTATTACTCTTTGCGCGAAATTGTTCTATTTGGTTCATTTAATAACGGGTGGTCATTAAGTGGTACCAGCTTTTCATCAACAGTTCTCTACAACCTATTTTCTACAAACCAATGCAGTGAGATAAATCATGCCAACAACAAATAACAAGTGGACGTGGCTCCTCTGGTTACTGAGTGCGCTGATGGTCGTCATCGGCCTGACACTCGGTATCGGTGGTGCGTACCTGGCCACATTAGGAGGAAGCGTTTACTTCCTGCTGATGGGTCTGGCGCTCATCGTTTCCGCCGTTTTGATTTTTAAAGGTAAGCCGTCAGGCGCATGGCTGTATGCCGTGGCCTTTGTGCTTTCTATTATCTGGGCTGTCTGGGACGCGGGCTTCACGTTCTGGCCGCTGTTCTCCCGCCTGTTCACTTTCGGCGTGCTGGCTTTCCTGGTGGCACTGGCCTATCCGTTGCTTCAGGCACGCGCGGGCCTGGTGGTGCGTAAAGGGCCAGGCTTCTCGCTGGCGGCTGTTCTGGCCGTTGCGCTGATTGCCGCATTCGGTAATACCTTCGTGCCGACGCCAATCATCAGCGCCGACAGCGATCAGGTGCCGGTGAAACCGGTAGATAAAGGTGCAGAGCAGAAGAACTGGGAAAACTGGGGTAACACTACCGCTGGCGACCGTTTTGCTGCACTGGATCAGATCAACAAAACCAACGTGGATAAACTTCAGGTTGCGTGGATTGCCCATACCGGTGATATCCCACAGAGCAACGGCTCCGGCGCTGAAGACCAGAACACGCCGCTGCAAATCGGTGACAAGCTGTTTGTGTGTACCGCTTACAGCAAAGTGATCGCCCTGAATGTGGATGACGGTAAAAAGCTGTGGTCTTACGATTCCAACTCCACCGCACCTAACTGGCAGCGTTGCCGCGGGCTGGGCTATTACGAGAACAGCGCCGCGCCACAGGCACCCGCGGCACAACCTGCCGCTGTGCCTGCTGCTGAACCGGCAAGCCCGACCGCTGCTTCAGAAGCTGCCGCGCCTGCCACTAACGCACCGCAAACGCCTGCGGCTACCGGCGGTACCGTCAGCGCTACCTGTGAACGTCGTCTGTTCCTGCCAACCATTGATGCCCGTCTGATCGCCATCAACGCCGACACCGGCAAGCCTTGCGCTGATTTCGGTGACAACGGCGTGGTGGATCTGAAAGTCGGCATGGGCGAAGTGAAACCTGGCTACTACCAGCAAACCTCTACCCCGCTGGTCGCGGATAACGTAGTGGTTGTCGGTGGTCGCGTAGCGGATAACTTCTCCACCGGCGAACCTCCGGGCGTAGTGCGTGCATTCGACGTGCACACCGGCGCACTGGTGTGGGCATGGGATCCGGGTAATCCGAACATCACCAAACTGCCACCGGAAGGTCAGACTTATACCCGTGGTACGCCAAACGTCTGGTCGGCCATGTCCTACGATCCAAAACTGGGTCTGATTTACATGCCTACCGGTAACGCGACGCCAGACTTCTTCGGCGGCACGCGTACCGAGCTGGATGACAAATACAGTTCTTCTGTTGTTGCGGTAGATGTGGCCACCGGTAAAATCCGCTGGACCTTCCAGACCACCCATCACGATCTGTGGGACTTCGACCTGCCGTCTCAGCCGCTGCTGTATGACCTGCCGGACGGGAAAGGTGGCAGCACGCCGGTTCTGGTGCAGACCTCCAAACAAGGCATGATCTTCATGCTGAACCGCGAAACCGGCCAGCCGGTCGCCAAAGTGGAAAACCGCGAAGTACCGCAGGGTAATGTCCCTGGCGAACGCTACTCCAAAACGCAGCCTTTCTCTGTCGGTATGCCAAACATCGGCAACCAGACGCTGAAAGAGTCTGATATGTGGGGCGCGACACCAATGGATCAGCTGCTGTGCCGCATCGAGTTTAAAGGCATGCGTCACCAGGGCGTTTACACGCCTCCGGGTCTGGATCGTTCCCTGCAATTCCCGGGTTCTCTGGGCGGCATGAACTGGGGCAGCGTCTCGGTTGACCCGAACAACGCCATCATGTTCGTGAATGATATGCGTCTGGGTCTGGCGAACTACATGGTTCCGCGTGCCCAGGTTCCGACCGGCGCGAGCGGCATCGAGATGGGGTTGGTACCGATGGACGGCACACCTTATGGCGCAGTCCGCGAGCGTTTCCTGTCTCCGCTGGGCATTCCTTGCCAGAAACCACCGTTCGGTACCATGTCTGCGGTGAACCTGAAAACCGGCAAAATCGTCTGGCAGGTGCCGGTCGGTACGGTGAAAGACACCGGTCCGCTGGGCATCAAAATGCGCATGCCAATGGAAGTCGGTATGCCAACGCTGGGCGCGAGCCTGTCAACGCAATCCGGCCTGCTGTTCTTCGCCGGTACGCAGGATTTCTATCTGCGCGCGTTCGATACCGCAAACGGTAAAGAAATCTGGAAATCCCGTCTGCCGGTCGGCAGCCAGTCCGGCCCGATGACCTACGTTTCACCGAAAACCGGTAAACAGTACATCATCATCAGCGCCGGTGGCGCACGTCAGTCCGCAGAACGCGGCGACTACGTGATCGCCTACGCGCTGCCTGATCAGAAGTAAGATTTCGCAGTCAATGACAAAGCCCGCTGGTGCAGACCGGCGGGCTTTTTTGTTGAACGTAACCCACAGATACCTTTAATGATGTTCCTGTCTTCACGACAGCAATGTTAAAACATACTAAACAAATAATTTGGGTTAAGGAGAGTGACGAGTATGATGCAACCATTACCCTTACTAACCAAAAGGAATTGGCATGGAAATCATCGGAGACAACAGCGTTATCACCAGTGTTGCACCCAAAGGTAAGGTTGTTTACTGCCGTGGTGAAACCCCCAGATTCTGGCTGGAACTGCAATTTGTCGATGAGAATAATCTCCCCGTTACCGGACTGAAGGTCACACTGGAATACCATCCGCTGGCATCCGCGCAAGACGTCGCGATGTGGAAAAAATATAGTAATCACCACTACGATCCCACACCACCACCTAATCCCCCTGCCGGAGTGACAGACAGCCAGGGACTGGTCAGGTTCGACGATTTGTCCTGGATAACGGTCGACGTAAAAGCAGACGCACAGCAGCTGGCCGACGAAATGGAGCAGCGCCCGCTGGGACTTCGGCGCAATCCTAACAGCCAGCCGGTGAGCAAAAATGTCTTTCGTCGGGAAACGCGAGATAAAAGCTGGCGATCTGACGTACAGGAAAAAGCCGAGGCCGCAGGACATATCCACCATTACGTGACCATAGGTGAACTTTGCGATCAGTTACCTCACATTGAAGGCTGGGAGGAGAAGGAGCCACCGGAGTTTCATTTTCAGCAAGGGCGTTCGCTGAAAGGCACAGAGATTGCGTGTCAGGCGTTGAAGCAGCGGCACGTCATTGAAATCTGCCCGTTCCGGGCGTGGGTGCTGGCACTGCATGACACCACCGGGTTTGACCTTGCCAACAGCCTCAACCTCGGCATTATGGCTGACCTCGCCTATTCGGCTGAAAAAGAGAATAAAACCGTGGCATACTTTTTCGGGCAAAAATGCCTGGATCTGTCTGCAATCCCGCAGTTTGCCGAATTTCCGTCTTATTACCATACACTGGCCGTAGATGTACCTTTCCGTGAACGTTATCTCAAAGCCGTTTATTTAAATACGACTGAAGGGGAACAGCCAAAAGGCGATGCCCGGTTATTCACGGTGGAATGCGGCAAGCACATAATCGTTGCATGGTGCGGTACTGACAGCCTGCTTAACGCTCTGACAGATATCTCCTTTGCGCCCAAAAAATGTCTGCCCGAGCTTGGTGGCGTGGGTAATATTCACGGCGGTTTTCTGGAAGCTTATGATTTGGCTAAGCAGAAGTTTAAAGACAAATTAGATATTGTGAGTGAATCCCTGACGGACGGAAAGAAAACGCTATTTGTCTGTGGGCACAGTCTAGGTGGTGCGCTGGCGTTAACCTATGCTGCCGAAATGAAGAACAGCCGTCCTATTCTGTATACCTTCGGTATGCCACGCACCTTCACCCGTGCGGCAGTGCTCGGACTGGACGCAGTAACTCACTACCGCCACGTCAATGATAATGATTCAGTCACCCAAATTCCTCCCGATGCTGATTTAGACAATATCTTCTATGAGAAATGGGGACCACTGGGCGACAAACTCGGCTTTGACTGGTCTGTGACAACGCTCACCGGTTTGGGAGTTGCTGTTCGTGACCTGGCTTTTCAGTCCACAGGAATTTCCGATAAAAAAGATCCCTACTGGCATCATGGCAATACGGTGATATTTTTCCAGGCTCAGCAGTGCGTAATGAAATCCCGCCAACAAAATGTGCCATGGATAGGTGGCGGAGGCAGCGATAATCCGGCACCCGGCGTGGTGAGCACCTGTATTAAGCAGTCGGTTAAACTCTTTCTGGTGCCATCACTGAATGAAGAATGCCTTAATGCCACCGGCGAGCATCAGGCGAAGTTTATCGGGTGTCTGGATACCGTTAACCTGAGAAAAACCTTCCCCAGAAACACTAATCCCGAACTGGACGGACTTTTGAGTAACCCTTCCAGCCATTCTATGGCACACCGCTACCTGCCTTATATCCATAATCAGGTACTTGAGCTGGCAAATCCGGATCTTGAGATGGACCGGAAGGAGAAGCGGGCTGAGTTCAGGCAGGAGATTGAAGCAACTGCCAAAGGAAGTGCTAATCAGGATGAAGTACAGCGAAACCGGGAATTTATAGCGCTTCAGGATATGTTGCCGGTGGCGCTAACCCGCACCCGGTCAGAAGATGTGGGCAAAAATGCCCTGATCCGTTTTGCTGCAGTTACGGAGGAAGAAGTTGAATTTTCTAAATAAGAATTATGCGCTTTTACCCTTTATCGTGCTGCTTTATGGCTGCGATAACACTCCCGACCGCACTCTGTCTCCACCTCAGAATGCAAAGTGGATCGACGTGGTCTTCACGCTTCCGGCAGATACCGTTCTTTTACCAATGGAAGTTCTTTACCGTTCAGATAAGTGTAAAACAGTGCGTTATAACTCGAGTAATGAACCTCATGATATTCCCGGTTATAACGATTTCGAGAAGCCATTCGGTCAGCAAGGAAGCAGTAATATCTGGCGGGCACATATCGCCATTGATGGCGGCGGAAAATGCCAGTGGCAGCTTAATTCTATCAAGGTCAGTTTTAGGATTGCTGATAATAATCCTCTGGTGCAGGGGAAAAAGGGGTTTGCGACCAATTATATCTTTGACTTTGATGATTATGGATTCAGTGATGGCTACGGTACAGGTAGGGCAATCATGGTCAGTGGAAATCTTGAATTGAAAACAGATTTTTTCCCTATGGTTATTATAAATCAAATGTTCAATCAAACATCTATTGAGATGTTTGGTGGTGACACAAATTATGACAGATGGAGCCGACGTTACAAACTTCAAGATACTCAGAAAATAGCCATTGAACCGATATTACACTCTCAGAAAGAGGTATTACTACAGGGTGATGAAGAACGTGGAGTCGGGATGATGATCACTTATCCCAATGGAAGCATTGAGCATGTACGCAAGATAAAGCCTGATTATGAAAAGCTACTATCGATGAAATAGAAAGGGATTCTTTCGTTTTACATATGCAAGGAGGAAGAAGTTGAATTTTTTAAATAAGAATTATGCGGTTATATCCTTTATCGTGCTGCTTTATGGCTGTGATAACACTCCCGACCGCACTCTGTCTCCACCTCAGAATGCAAAGTGGGTCGACGTGGTCTTCACGCTTCCGGCAGATACCGTTCTTTTACCAATGGAAGTTCTTTACCGTTCAAATAAGTGTAAAACAGTGCGTTATAACTCGAGTAATGAGCCTCATGATATTCCCGGTTATAACGATTTCGAGAAGCCATTCGGTCAGCAAGGAAGCAGCAATATCTGGCGGGCACATATCGCCATTGATGGCGGCGGAAAATGCCAGTGGCAGCTTAATTCCATTAAAGTCAGTTTTAAGATCGCTGATGGCAATCCTCTCGTTAAAAGAAAAGAGGTTTTCGCTACTAATTATATCTTTGATTTTGATGATTATGGATTCAGTGATGGTTATGGAACAGGAAGAGCAAAAAAAGTCAGTGGCGATCTAGATATCAGAACAGATTTTTTCCCAGAAATATTTATTAGTCACAAATTCAAAAAAACGACACTGGAGTTATTTGGTGGGGATACCCGACACGAAAAATGGAGTCAACGTTACAGGGTTAATGATATTAAAACTATCGTTATAAACCCTGTCGTACATTTTAATCGAGTAGTTATACTTGAGGGACCAAATCAATCTCCAGGAAATATAATTGTGACTTATCCTGATAGTAGTAAGCAAAAAGCTTTGTATACAAAACCTGATTATGAAAAGCTACTATCGATGAAATAGAAAAGTAATTCTTTCGTTTTACATTTTCAAGGAGGAAGAAGTTGAATTTTCTAAATAAAACAGCCCTTTTGCTGCCGACAGTATTTTTGCTTTCCGCCTGTTATGGCAAAACAGATCAGACGCTGTCACCGCCGGAAAATGCCCGGCGAGTAACCATAGCCGTCAGGGTTCCTGAGGGCATTACACTGTTGCCATTGCAAATGCTTTACCGTTCTGAACGGTGCAAGACTAAAAGCTATAACTCGAATAATGAAGCCTATGAAATTCGCGGATATAACGGTTTTATGCAGGCATTCAACCCGCAGGTAAACAGTGATATCAGACAGCAGCGGATTGCTATTGATGGCGGCGGGTCATGCCAGTGGCAACTCAATTCCATTAAAGTCAGTTTTAAGATCGCTGATGGGAATCCCTTGGCAAAGGAAAAAGAGGTTATCGAGACTAATTATATCTTTGATTTCGATGATTATGGTTTCAGTGATGGTTACGGAACAGGAAGAGCGAAAAAAGTCAGTGGCGATCTTAGTCTAAAAACCGATTTCTTTCCGAGGATTTTTATAAATCACATGTTCGAGAAAACCTCATTGAGATTCTTTGGTGGAGATACCGATTACGAAAAATGGAGCCGACGTTACAGACTCCATGATACTCAGAAAATATTTATCGAACCTATTATACATATGAACAAGATTATAATTCTTGAGAGTCCAAACCCACCACCTGGAATGATTACGTTAACCTATCCCGATGGAAGCGTTGAAAAAACAAAACCTAACGAACCTAATTATGAAAAGCTGCTTTCCATGAAATAACGATGTCATTATGAAGTTACCTTCAGGGAGGAAGAAGTTGAATTCTCAGTGTAAATAAAGCCCCGCGGGTCTGCACCGGCGGGGCTTTGTCGCGCGGTGCTGATATCTTAAACCTGCGCCTCCAGCCTCACCCGCTGCTGTTCCATCCCGGTAAAAATAGCGTCTGCCAGTTCAGGAGGAAACGAAGCAGGGAGCTGCCTTGCGACATTTTCAATAACGACCGGTACGAGCTCGATGATCTCATCGATCATGGTTTCTATTTGCCGTTTACCTAACCCGCTCTGCTCGCCCTGCTTAATCCAATGCCTGCGCAGGATCTTGCTGATCAGGTAATAAATTGTCAAAATAATCGCGAACCACATTGCCGCGATGCACCTGATTACCCGGCGTAAACGGCAGGGAAAGCGACAAAGGTCGCCCTTGTGGGTCCTCCGTCCATTCGGGCGAGTACTGTAAACGATCCTCGCCTTTTTGCTTTTCCCAGTACCCCACAGGAATACCGTTCATCCATATCGCTAAACGCTGCTGCGCACGACGCATATCATCACCATTGTTCCTTTCTGGCGGGCGTACTTAAATAATCCGGCTTAATTTCCTCCATAGAGGGTTTTTCAGGATCGGATTGTGAGGAAAACACCATCTCAATGCCCAACACATTAAATACCCGAAACAGCCGGTCAAGGCTGGCAGCGGCAGGGTTTGCCTCCAGTCGGGCATATGTCTGCTGGGTCACGCCCAGTTTTTCTGACACATCCTTTTGCGTCAGACCTTTTTCCTTACGGAACCCCACCAGTAACGGACGGAGCTGGTTAAGTGTTTTTAACGGATAGACTGTATTCATTATTTTGGCTCTGGTATCGCGGTTCTTATACAGATTATAGGCTGTATTCAGCACATTACACCCTAAAGGCTGTAAAAACAAAATACAGCCTGAAAGCTGTAAAAGATAAATACAGTTTATACGCTGTAATTTGCCCGCTACCGCCTCCTCATGCTCAAATACCTGTTCCACGCACGGATGAAACCTCATGAAAAAAAGCGAATTTATCGCTCAGGATTTACTGAGCAAGATTTATCAGAACAGCGGATCGCTGCCGGAGAAGTTACCACCGGAGCGCCAGTTAGCGGAAGAATACGGGGTTTCGCGCTTTACCGTGCGCAAGGCGCTGGAAAAACTGGTGAGCATCGGGGCGGTGCGCATTGTGCAGGGCTCGGGAATTTACATTAACCCCGGCGTGAGCAGTAATCCGCTGGTGTACAACTCGATCACCGAAAAGAAATTCGCCGAAATCAGCTTTAAAATGCTGGAGCTGCACAAGCGGCGGCCGGATAAAGAAGAGCAGCAGGTTTTCGATCTGAGTGTGGATGATTTTATCTGGGCATTCACCCGTTTGCGGCGTATCAGCCAGCGCAACGTACAGATTGAATACTCCCGTATGCCTGCCCGTGAATTTGGTGATCTGAATCAGAAGACCATCGAACATTCCATTCAGCAATATGTTCTGAGCAAGGGCTATGCGATTTCACATTCCCTCACCCGCTATCAGGCGGTGACAGTCAATAAAGAACAGGCGCACATCCTGGGATGTAAAAAAGGCATTGCCGCCATGCACATTACCAACAGAGGCATTTTGCAGGGCGGCAAAGTTTATGCGTTCAGCGACATTATCGACATCGATTATTCCTGTACCTACGTCATCCCGTTTAATCAGGACAATCTGGCTTTCCGCCAGAAGTAACACCCTGTTGTCAGGGCGTGTGGATCACGCCGTCCGGCAGGCGGCTTTGCGTCCATTCATGCGGACGGTACACCACCGGAAATTCAGCCGCAGCCTGGCTGTTAAAGCCCACACCAATGCCCGCTTCTTCTCCCGGATAGAAATACCCGTTCTCCGGTGCCCGTGCGCCCGGAAAGACCTGCTGCGTGTTAGCCGGATACGCGACAAATTCCTGAATTGCCGCATTATGCAGATGAATATTCAGATGCGTATTCACGGCTGCACCAATCGGCGTCATATCAGGCGGACAATGCCACGCCAGTCGCACGCCAAAGCTCTGACAGAAATGCGCCAGTTTTAATGCCGGTGTGATACCGCCGATTTGCGAAACATGGCAGCGGATAAAGTCTATGCGGCGGTTAATAACCAGATCTTTCCATTCCGCCGGATTATTAAATAATTCACCGGTCGCCAGCGGCACCGCAGTCTGGCTGCGGATTTGCGCCAGCCATTCGTTCTGGTCCGGCGGCAGAATATCTTCGATAAAGTAAGGCCGGTACTGCTCGACGGCTTTGGCGAACTGCACCGCCTGCTGCGGGAACAACCGTTCGTGAACGTCGTGCAGAATGTGGAACTGATTGCCGTATTTTTCACGCAGCGCTTTGAACATCGCCAGCGTGTTGTCGATGTACTGATCCTGATCGTAATACGCACCCGCCGTCGGTTGGCGGGTGCTGTGGAAATCACGCGCATTACCGCCGTAAAAACCTAGCTGGCAGCGGATATGGCGGTAACCTTCAGCCAGCAAGCGATCCACTTCACCGTACAATTCTTCCAGCGTTTCACCGGCCGCATGGCTGTACGCCGTGACGGCATCTTTCGATTTACCGCCAAACAGATGATACAGCGGCATATCTGCCAGCTTGCCTTTGATATCCCACAGCGCCATATCAATGCCCGCAATGGCGTTATTGATCACCGGTCCGTTACGCCAGTAAGCGTTCACCATCATCATCTGCCACAAATCTTCGATGTGATTGGCATCGCGGCCGATCAAAAGCGGTTTGAGATATTCATCCACCATCAGTTTGACCGCCAGCGGGCGCTGCTGGAATGTCGCGCAGCCCAGACCGAAAATACCACGATCGGTTTCAATTCTGACCACCACTAAATTATGACGATCAGGGCGCGTTATCTGACATTCGATATGAGTAATCAGCACAGGCTGCATGATAAATCCTTAATAAAGACCGTAATTCCTTTTCACAAAAAGGCGGCGGGAATATTCGTATTGGGGTTATTTCAACGTATTTTTATCCTGCTTGTAAACCTAAAATTCAGGCTTTTATTTTGGTTTGAAAGCATGGCTGAATATCGCCAAAAAACAGACCAATTTAACCATGATGCACTAAACCAGCACCGATCAGTGAAGTTCTGTGACGGGGATCCTGTTTTATTGGTTTGTTTTTAAAAATATCCCTCATTACACTCCTCTTCACTCAAATAAAGAATAATTGATTTTTTCGTCGCGGGGTTCAGGGTGAATACAGAAATAATGCTCTCGGTAATTAAACTGGTGGGCGGTGCGGGAAATATTAATAAAGTCTGGCACTGCATGACCCGCCTGCGTTTTGATTTACGCGACGAAAATAAAGTGGCCTGGGATGAGATTAAAAATCTGCCCGGCGTGCTCGGCGCGCAAAGCCAGAGTGATCAGGTGCAAATCATCATCGGACCAAAGGTGAATGTCTGGTACGAGGCCATCGTGTCGCAACTGGATCCGGTGAGCGGCAACGCCGAAACACCAACAGGAAATGTTTCCACAAAAGGAAGAAAAAGCCTGGTATCGATGTTCATGGATACTGTCTCCGGCGTGTTCGGCCCGATCGTTCCGGCCATTGCGGGCGCGGGGATGATTAAAGGTTTACTGGCCGGACTGATTGCCCTGAAAGTCATATCGGCTAAAAGCGAAACCGTGATGATCATCGATTTGATCGCCAGCGGCGTATTTTACTTCCTGCCGTTTTTCCTCGCGGTTTCTGCGGCGAAGATCTTCAAAACCAATGAATATCTGGCTGCTGCCGTAGCCGCCTGCCTGATGTACCCGACACTGATGGACGCGGCGAAAGCACTCGCCAGCCACACGGCCGGGGCACCGACCGCGTTGTATTTTATGGATGTGCTGCCGGTGTCTGTTTTCAACTATTCGGCAAGCGTCATTCCGGTGATTTTCTCGGTGCTGGCGCTGAGTTACATCCATCGCTGGGTCGATAGAATCATGCCGGATGTGCTGAAAACCGTCTTTACGCCGACGCTGACCTTGTTTATCGCGGCGCTGGTGTCACTGACGCTGATTGGTCCGGCGGGGATTTATCTCGGTAAGTTGCTGGCGTTTGGCATCCAGGGATTGTTCGATGTATCGGCGGTGTTTGCGGGCTTTATTGTCGGCGCGATCCGCCCGGTGGCGATCCTCACCGGCATGCATCACGCCATGACGCCAATTGCGTTGCAGAACTTTACCGATCAGGGCTGGGACATGCTGATGCCGATGATGTTTATGGCCAACATGGCGATTGCCGGATCCACCTTTGCGATTTATTTCCACGTTAAAACCCGTGAACAAAAATCCGTGGTGCTCTCTGCGGCGATTTCCGGCTTGCTGGGGATCACCGAACCGGCATTATTCGGCGTGCTGACGCGCTACAAAAAAGCCTTTATCGCCACCACCATCAGCAGTTCCGTGGCGTCGGCATTTATCGCGTTCTTCGGAGTGCGTTTGTACGGCTATATTCTGTCGAGCATTTTCAGCCTGCCCGCTTACATCGGTCCCTATTTCATTTACATTCTGATGGGCGTAGTGCTGTCACTGGGGCTGTCGTTTACGCTGACCTACCTGATGGTCGTCAAAAACAAAGGCACCGAACAATCGGTGCCTTTGGTGAATCAAACGCGCTGAGATTTATCAGGCCGCTGTCTTTGAATGCGTAAGCTCAGACAGCGGTGCATTCTGAATAAGATTGGTCAGACGCCCGATATTTTCGATTTCCACTTCAATCTTGTCATTCTCATGCAGGAACAACGGCGGTACGCGGGTTTTACCCACACCGCCCGGTGAACCGGTCATGATCACATCGCCCGGAGAAAGCTGGGTGAAGGTGCTGATGTAGGCAATCATCTGCGGAATGGTGTGCACCATATTGGCTGTGGTGTCGTCCTGCACCAGCCGGTCATTCAGCCAGGTTTTGATACTCAGATTTTGCGGGTCGCCGACTTCATCCGGCGTCACCATCCACGGGCCAAATGCGCCTGTCGATGGCCAGTTTTTACCTGCGGTATACCATTTATGCTGCCAGTCGCGTACTGAGCCATCCATGTAGCAGCTGTAACCGGCGACAAAATCGAGTGCGTTTTCTGCTGAAATATTGCGGCCCGTGCGGCCGATAATAATCGCCAGTTCGCCTTCATAATCAAACTGCTCAGAAGAAGCCGGTTTAATGATGGTGCCATTGTGACCGACCTGCGAATCCGCGAAGCGGACAAACAATGTCGGCGCGTCGCTGGTTTCATTAAATTCTTTGCGTTTTTCCGCGTAGTTCATGCCCACGCCGAAAATTTTGCCCGGCCTGTCGATAACCGGCAGGAAACTGATGTCATTCAGTTGAAGATCCGCAGGGGACTCAACATAGCGTTGCAGTTCTGCAAGTGAATGGCGTGCCATGAATTCGTTAATATCGCGGCATCCTGAGTGACTGCCGACGTCGACAATCCCCTCTTTTTGGTAGATACCGAAGCTTTTGGTGTGGTCTTTATTGATGGTGAAATTAACAATTTTCATAGATGCACTTAGATTCTTATTTTACTTAAAACAGGTAAATTCGCTGGCGTTCGTGTTGCGAAAACGGCGTGCCGGTCACAACGTTGGCGTGATTATTGACCCTGCCTCTCATGCCTTCTACTATATTTTATTATCAAATTGATGAATTTCAGGAATCAATGTTAAATAACAGAGACTTAGAGTATTTCGTGACGGCTGCGCAGATAATGAATTTGAGACTTGCGTCACAAAATTTAAATATAACTCAGCCTGCGCTTTCGAAATCCATCACCCGTTTAGAGAAAGAACTGAACATCAAACTGTTCAAACGGGCAGGTCGCGGGCTGGAACTGACCGAGGCGGGACGGGTGCTTTATCAGCGTGGTTTAGCGCTGCAAAGCTCCTATCTTGAGCTTGGGGAAATCATGAATGAACTGAGCAGCGGCGCGGGCGGTATCGTTCGCGTGGGTGTCTCAGGTTCTGCGACACAATTCTTACTGCCTGAAATCTGCAAAATGCTGCAATCGCAGGTGCCGAATATGAAACTGGAAATCCAGATCGGCATGAACGATGTGCTTTTTACGTTGCTGGAACGTCATGCGATCGATGTGATCATCGGTCCGCTGGTCAACTACGACAGCCCGGTGGTGCAGTTGCCGGTAACCGCCGACCGGGTGATCGTCGCCGCGTCACGCGATCACCCGCTGGCCGGTAAACCCGCCAGCCTGCGTGAACTCAGCCGTTATGGCTGGATTTTACCGGCGAAAACCGTGTCGATGCGCCAGTGGCTGGATAAAATGTTCTATGAAAATCATTGCTCACCGCCAGACGTGAAAGTGGAAATCAGCTCACTGGCGTCGGTGCCGGGGCTGATTGCGAAAAGCGGATTGCTGAGCTTTTTGTCGGAGAATATTCTGGTGGAAGAAGAATTCCTTTCGCGGCTGATCCGTATTGATAACGACCAGTTAGTGATGGAACGCCGGGTCGGGATCACCTGGCTGGAAGGTGCGTTTCTTTCACCGGCCACACAGAAAGTGATCGACGTGACCAAAAGCGTTGGGCAAAAAATGCAGATGGAAGCCCGCCGGATCATGGAAGACTGAAATCCGGCGGGCTTGTTTTTACACCAGATGGCAGGCCACGTGATGACCGCTTTCTACCTCACGCAGTAACGGAATTTCTTTATGACAACGGTCGGTTGCACACGGGCAGCGGGTATGGAAACGACAACCGGCAGGCGGTTTTGACGGATCCGGAATTTCACCACTGACCATCGCCACCGGCTCACTGTCCGGATCCAGCGTCGGCACCGCCGCCAGCAGCGCCTGCGTATACGGATGCAGGGGCTGACAGAACAACGCATCGCGGCTGGCCGTTTCCACTAACTGGCCGAGATACATCACCGCCACGTCATCACACAGATGTTCCACCACGCCGAGATCGTGCGAGATAAACAGAAACGTCACGCCGTGATCGTCACGTAAATCCGCGAACAAATTAATGATCTGTGCCTGAATCGACACGTCCAGCGCCGAAATGGGTTCGTCGGCAATAATGAAATCAGGTTGCAGGATCAGCGCGCGGGCGATGCCGATACGCTGGCGCTGACCGCCGGAAAACTCATGCGGGAAACGGTTGTAATGCAGCGGCGACAGCCCGCAGATCTTCATCACCTCCACCACTTTCCCGTGCAGTTGCGCCCGCGTACACAGCTTGTGTTCCAGCATCGCTTCACCGATAGCATCACCAATGCGGATGCGCGGGTTCAGCGAACTGTAAGGATCCTGAAAGACCAGCTGGATTTTCGGGCGTAACGCTTTCAGTTGCTTAGGTTTCAGTCCGTGCAGGTCTTCGCCACGAAATTTTACGCTGCCCGCCGTTTTGTCATACAGCCCCAGCAACGTGCGTCCTACGGTGGTTTTACCGCTGCCGGATTCACCGACCAGCCCAAAAATCGTGCCCTTGCGGATGTTAAAACTGACGCCATCCACGGCCCGCAACTGCCCGGTTTCCTGTCCGAATACGCCGTCACGGATCGGGAAATACTTTTTCAGGCCATCCACTTCAATCAGATATTCAGCACTCATGGCTGTAACCCCCAGTTTTCCTTCTCACTGACCGCGTTCAGTCCGCTATAAAAACATGCGGCCTGCCGGAACTGACCTTCCAGCGGCGGAATGCCCTGGCGACATCTTTCCGTGGCGCGGGAACAGCGTTCGGTGAATGCGCAGTAAGGCGGCAGCGCGGCCAGATCCGGTACCTGACCGGGAATGGAATACAAGCGGCGGCGGCGTTCGCCCGGTGTCGGCCTCGAGGCAATAAGTCCCTGGGTATACGGATGTAGCGGATTGCGCAGCACATCGGCGGTCGCCCCCTGCTCGACAATTTTACCGGCGTACATCACGACCACGTGGTCGGCCATCTGCGCGATCACGCCCAAATCATGAGTGATCAGCATCAGTGCCATATGATTTTGCTGCGCCTGTTCACGTAATAAACGCAGGATCTGCGCCTGTACGGTGACGTCCAGTGCAGTGGTGGGCTCGTCAGCAATCAGCAACTGCGGCTTACAGCTCAGCGCCATCGCAATCATGATGCGCTGTAACATACCGCCCGAAAGCTGATGCGGATAACTGGTCATCAGGCTTTCCGCACGCGCCAGCCCGACGTTGGTGATCATCTCCGTCGCATGTGCCCACGCCAGTTTCGGCGATTCACGGCGGTGGCGGATCAGCGGCTCGACAAGTTGCTCACCGAGGGTCAGCACCGGATTCAGCGCGGTCATGGGTTCCTGAAAAATCATCGCCAGCTGGTTACCGCGCAAATCCGCCATTTGTGACGGCCGCAGTTTAA
>NZ_JYDF01000040.1:0-36485 GCF_003263525.1 Rahnella sp. NRRL B-41462
CAGGGGAGGGAGTCGACCGGATCATGCTTTGGATTTTACTCCTCAACCGGAACGATCCTCTCTGCCGGTTTCTCCAGAATCATCGTCTGCGTCTGACTCAGACTGATCCCTGCGGCCCGCAGCATTTTCAGGATTTCGTAAAGCAAATCACTGCGCGTACCGCTGACCATGCGCGGGCTGTTCACAAAACCTGTCACACTCAGCACAATCCCGGTCGGTCCCAGTTCTTTAAAGCTGACCGAAGCCGGTGGGTTTTCCAGAATGGATTCGTGCAAGTTGTAGGCTTCCAGCAGCAATGTCTTAACCTGTTCCGGGTCGATATCCAGCGGGAAGGTCAACGTGATAGTCGCCACGCCCTGCGCGTTACCCATGGTGGCGTTACGCACGTTCTGCGAAATCAATTGTGAGTTCGGCACAATCACGGTGGATTTATCGCTTAGCTGAATTTCAGTTGCACGGACATTGATACGGCGGATATCCCCTTCCACACCGCTGATGCTGATCAAATCCCCCACTTTCACCGGCCGTTCGGTCAGCAGGATCAGACCGGAGATGAAGTTCTTCACAATCTCCTGCAAACCAAAACCGATACCGACCGACAAGGCACTGACGATCCACGCCAGTTTGTTCCATTCGATGCCCAGCGAAGACAGCGTCAGCAGGATGATCAGCACGTAGCCGACGTTGGTGAACAGCGTCACCAGCGAGGCACGCATACCGCGATCCATCATGGTTTTTGGCAGGAAATCGTTATCCAGCCACCTGCGTGCGGAACGCAAAATATACCAGCCGACCACCAGACACAGCACCGCGTTGACCGCGTGCGCCGGAATGATGTTCATGCTTTCGAGACCTTTACCGCCCCAGATATCGACGATTTTTGCCAGCAACTCCAGCGGCGTCGTCGTGCCGAAAGTACCGTTAAGCAGCGCGACGGCGGCCATCAGCAGCAGTCCGGTTTTACCGATTGCCGAGAATAACGTGGCAGCCAGTGACAGGTGACGGTCATTGACGCTCAGCGTACTTTTGAGGATTTTGCCGCTGTGCGTGGTCGGCGCAAACAGACTCTCACACAGGTCCACGACAAAGTGGATCAGCAGATACAGGCAACTGACTACCAGCCCGATCCACAGCAGTTCGAAGGTCACAAAACGCGCCAGCGGAATATAACCAATCAGCAGCGCCATCAGGATGACAAACGCCGTCAGGCTTATCACCAGATGGATAAGCCCGGCCAGCGTGGAACGTGCTTCGGTCTGTTCCCCTTCGGCCTTCATCTTGCGACGCATACGGTTGATACGCACTGGCGCGATCAGGCAGTTGAGCGCCACGAGTAACGCCGCCAGTCCGTTGCCAAATAACGTTGCTGAGACGCTGGCACCGACCAGGTTATTCAGCTGTTCGATGATACCGAACAGGAAAATAAAGCCCGCCAGCAGAACCGGGAATGATGCCAGTGTTTTTGCCAGCGGATCGGCTATGCCCGGCAGACGCCACGACGGATGGTTATTGGAAAGTAATGCAATCCCCAGACCGGCGATCACGGCAGAGAAATAGGTCAGTTCAACCAGTTGTCCGGCAAATTCCGTCACCCACGGCGAGGTATCCGGCAGACGGGTGAAAATATACCCGAGCAACTGAACGCTGATGCCAAGCGTCAGGGTGGTGCTCAGCGTAGTAAAACAGGCCAGAAAACTGCGACGGAAACGCCCCTGCGGCAACCAGCGCGGCAGGATCCAGTTCATCGGTCTGTCCAGCACGCGGCGACCGGCCAGGCCAATCACCAGCGCCAGTAACAGATAAATCGCGGTGCCGATGCGCCATTCCTCGCTCCACGCCTGCATCCACGCGTCTTTAACCTGCGAACCGAAGTCATCAAAACGCGCCGCATCATCATCGTTTGGCGTAATAAGCGGTGCCCAGAAATTCCCTCCGAGAATGCTGCCGGTATTGAGCGCAATCTGGGTTTTCAGTGCATCACGACGTAATCCGGCGATTTGCGAAGACAGGTTTTGCGCGCCAAGGGAGATGGCTTTGGTCTGCTCGATTTGCGTGGTCAGCAGCGTTTTGCTGTTGTTGAGCTTATTACGCTGGCTGATCACTTGCGGCGTTTCCGTGATCGTGCCCGGTGCAGGCGCCGGACCCAACACGTCGAGCTGTGCCTGCACCTGCGCCAGATCCGGCGTCAGCGCACCCGTCAGCTTGTCGGCATCTTCGGCCAGTTTCTGCGCAGCATCAGTCAGGCCGGTAAATTTCTTGTCGGTTTTCGCCGAAGAGACCTGCTGTTTCAGCTGATCCAGACGCTTTTGTAATGCCGGTAACGCGGTCGTGACGTTCACTTTAACCGGTTGTTCCGCCGTGGCAGGCTGGCCTGTACTTTCGTCAGCCTGACTCAGCACCGGCGTTATCAGCAGACATGACAACAATGCCAGCAACAACGGCACTCTTAACATTTTTTGCATAGAAGGATGATTCCGGGAGTTCGGGAAATTATTGTTTGAAAAATCCGGCTAAGGATACGCTTTCTCGTGCCAAAAGGAGTAGGGATTTTCTGCTTCTCAGGCTGCGGTGCATAACCCTAAATCATTCGGGGTGCATCAGGGCAGCGACTGAGCAAATCCCCGGCAGCATACATAAGTATATGACCGGGGTTTGCGAACGAAGCTAACGCAGAGGCAGCCTGAGGGATGACGGTTAGTGCTGACCGAGCATCTGGCGAAGTATAGCCGCAGACTCCGCAGGCTGGAGCGCCAGAATGCCGGAGTACAGGCTGATGGAAATTTCACACACTTTTTCGCGATCGACATCCGGTTTGGTCAGGTCATTAAACATCTGCAACTGTTCTCCATACATACTGGCCAGGGCTTCACGCACCGGCACCATCATCTGCACCACTTTTTCCGTGCTCACAGGGGCGGGCATAACCGTTTGCCCGCTGCCGGTCGCCAGCAGTAAATCATTCATGGTGTCGAGATCTTTGCGGAACAGTTCCGGCGGCAGCACCTGCGCGGTATTCACGCCGCCGCTGACCTGCGGATAAAGGAATTTAAAGCAACTGCCGTCTTTGCGTGCCTGCAGCGTCTGCATTTCTTCCAGATTTACCTGCATCGCCTGGTTCACATTGGCGTCGGGTGCGTGGCTGATGCGTTGCGAGAGTAACAGTGACACCATCGGTTTGACGGTATCAATGGCTTCCTGCTGCGGTTTACCCTCTTTCTTCATATTCAGGATATTGCTGCGGATCTGCGCATACAGTGCCGGTTCCTGCATTCTGATGGTGTTGTACAGCGGCAATTCGGCCAGCGCCTGATCGATTTTCTGCTCTTCACTGTTACCGGCAAGACGCGGTTTGATGACGCCACCCCACAGCAGGTTACCGCCGATGATCAACACCAGAAATAAGATCACCGCAGGTACCCGGCCAATTTTGCCTTTTTTGTGTAATGCCCCGATCAGCGAGCCAATGACCGCACCGCTGATGCCCCACACCATCACTTCATTCCAGTTCATTTTCCTTTGCCTTCAGTAAACAATTTAGTGACTTCCAATCTGTGCGACCGCATCGCGGCTGGCGTCAATACGCGCCTGCCCGTGCAGTTCGTGCAATTTGCCCTGTCGCATTTCCAGCAGACGATCGGCGTGTTCAAAATAGTGATCATCATGGCTGATTGCCAGCACGGTTTTACCCATATCACGCAATTGTGGCAACAGCTCGCGGTAGAAGGTACGGCGGAACTGGGGATCCTGATCGGCCGCCCATTCGTCGAGCAGCAGGAAATCACGCCCTTCAGCAGCGGCCAGCAACAGCGCCACCCGTTTACGCTGTCCGGCAGACAGTTGCAGATTGGTCACTTCATTGCCGTTGAACTGGAGTTTTTCTTTCATTTTCAGGCGTTGCAGCCAGTCTTCCACCAGCAGCGGGTCCGGCATCTCGCCTTGCGGACCCATGAGCTGACCAAACAGGTGGAAGTCGGTGAACACCGCCGAGAAAATCTGCCGGTATTGTTCGGCGTTTTCGGCGGTGACCGGCACGCCGTCGAGCAGGATTTGCCCGGAACGCGGCTGATACAGGCCGGTCAGCAACATCGCCATTGTCGATTTTCCGCTGCCGTTGCCGCCAATCAAAAATACCAGCTCGCCACGGGTGATCGTCAGGTTCAGCGGGCCGACGCCAAAACCAGCGTCCTCTTCTTTGCCTGGGTAACTGAAGGTCAGGTCGCGCAGTTCAAGGATTTGCCACTTTTTCGCGACAATGGCGGGGGTAAAGGCTGCGTTATATTCCGCCAGTTTCAATGCTTTCAGTTTGCCAAAAGCCACCTGCGCGCTGAGCAGCGTCGGCAGCGCACCCACAGCCTGTAACATGGGCGTGCGCAGGAACAACAGCGTCAGGGAATAAGTAGCGGCAACGTCGGTATCCGACCAGCCGAGCGTATTCGCCATGAAGAACACCAGGCCAATCGCGCCCAGCATCATGATATTCGACCAGTTCACGGCGCTCAGGTGGAAGGTGTCGGCGCGGATGATGTGATGACGATATTCTTCGGCATCTTTACGGTACACATCATCAAACAGATGGCGCGCACGCTCGCGGTTCAGCGCCAGCTCTTTGCGCCCCTCGATCACTTTCTGATAATCGGTTTGCAGTTTGTCTTCCGCATCACGCACTTTCGCCAGATGACGGTAAACATGCGACACCAGTTTGAAACCGCCGAAAATAGTGATCAACAGCCAGATGACCGTCACCAGCAGCATTTCCGGTGACAGCCAGGCCAGATATCCCGCACAGCCAAGGGTCAGGATAATCCCCTGCACCAGCTCCGGCAGGCGCACAAACGCCAGTGTGATGTTACGGATGTCGCTGCCCAGGCTGGCAAGCAGTTGCGCATTACCGATTTGCTCGATGCGTTCGATATCGGTATCGAGAATACGTTTAATGAACTGGCCGCGCAGACGGTAAATGAAGTGATGACCGAGCACGGTCAGCGCCAGCTGAGAGCCTAACGTGACCGCCATCAGCAACAGAAGTAATCCGAGGAATTGCGGAAGAACCATCAGCGAGCCTTGGGTGGTTTCAATCAGTTTCAGATTGATAAACGCGATCAGCCCGATGCCCAGAACGGCGCTGAGCAGGCTCAGCGCCATCACCCCTAAAAACGGCCAGCGGTATTGCTTAAAGACAACACGTAACAACTCCATGAATTTTTCTCATTCTGAATGCAGGTAAATGATGCTGCACGCAGTTTAATGACACGCATTGTCATATCAAGAACAATTCTCATTTTACCCGCGTATCCTGGCGGATCACCATGCGCTCGAACTTACCGGCGACCACCAGATAGCCAAACATGCCGAGCAAACCGTGTGCGCCGACAAACCACAGCGCGAGGTTAAAGGAGCCGGTTGCCGCGACGATATAACCGATCACTACGGGCGTAATAATCCCCGCAACGTTACCCAGACAGTTAAACACCCCGCCGCTCAGGCCGATCATTTTCTCCGGCGCGGTATCTGACATCACTGCCCAGCCGATGGCCGATAAACCTTTGCCAAAGAACGCCAGCGTCATCAGTGCAATCACCGCCGCATCAGTGGAAACAAAGTTCGCCATGGCCAGCATCGCGGCGAAGAACATACCCAGCACAAACGGTGTTTTACGCGCTTTCGACGGGCTGACCCCGCGGCGGATCATGTAATCGGACATCACGCCACCGAGCACACCGCCTGTAAAACCGCAGATGGCCGGTAACGCCACCACCCATCCGGCTTCCATGACCGTCATCCCCCGCCCTTTGATCAGGTAAATCGGGAACCAGGTCATAAAGAAGTAACTCATCGAGGTAATGCAATACTGACCGATATAAATGCCCCACAGCGTGCGGCTCTGGAACAGTTGCATCACTTCACGCAGGGTGAATTTCTGGCGTGACGCGCGGCGGTTGAGTTCGAGATCCACCAGCGCACCGTTGGCGCGGATATGTTCGAGTTCAGCAGGTTTAATGTGCGGGCTGCTGTGCGGTTCTTTATAAAAGGCGAACCATAAAATCCCGGCGATCAGCCCGACGCCGCCCATCCACAGGAATACATGTTCCCAGCCGAGCGCATGAGTCAGCCAGGCCATAATTGGCGTAAACACGCCAATCGCCATGTATTGTGCGGAATTAAACAGTGAAGTGGCGGTGCCGCGTTCATGGGTCGGGAACCAGCAGGCGACGATGCGCGCATTCGCCGGAAACGCCGGAGACTCCACCAGTCCGAGCATAAAGCGCAGGAAAAACAGCATGATTGCCGCCGAAATCCCGCTGACGCCGAACCAGCCGACCGTGCCCTGCAGCATGGTGAAAACCGACCACAGCACCAGACTGCAACCGTAAACACGCCTTGCGCCGAATTTATCCAGCAACCAGCCACCGGGAATTTGCCCGATCATATACGCCCAGGCGAACGCCGAAAAAACCATCCCGAGCATCACCGGATCGAGGTTCAGCACCCGCGAGACTTCGGTACCGGCAATCGACAGCGTGGCTCGGTCGGCGTAGTTAATCACCGTGATGGCAAAAATCATCCCGAGAACCACGTAACGAAAATGCCCCGGTTTCGCCGCCTCTGCCGCCGCTTCGCGGATAACCGGTTTTGCGTTATCTGACACATCTGTAGGGGACGTCATGTTTTCTCTCCAGACTGATGACTGCTTTCCCTGCTTTTTGTGACCGGATGCACAGTTTTTCGTGTTTCGGCCACGCTTTTTAGATCTAAAAAATTCAAATTAATTAACAGAGTAGAAACATTTGACGATACGGTCTAAGTTAAAAAGACAATGGAACAAGTCAGAAATTGAATGATTGAATTAAACCAGTTGCGTTGTTTTGTGGCGGTCGCGGAGGAATTACATTTCGGCCGCGCGGCGAAAAGATTGTTTATGACGCAGCCACCACTGAGCCGTCAGATCCAGTTGCTCGAGCATGCGTTGGGCGCGCGTTTGCTCGAACGGACCAACCGGCATGTCAGCCTGACCGCCTCCGGCAAAACTTTTTTACGTGATGCAAAACTGATCCTCGAATTTACCGGACAGGCGCAGGAGACAGTAAAGCGGGTCGAGAAAGGCGAAATTGGCCGGCTGATGCTGGGATTCACGGCGGTCAGCGGTTACTGGCAAATCCCGCAGATTATCGCGCTGGCAGCTCAGGAATTGCCGGAAATCACGCTGGTAATGAAGGAAATGGTGTCGTCAGCCCAGCTTCAGGCACTGGCGGCGCGCACGCTGGATATCGGCTTTGTGCGCCAACCGGTGACGTTATTTCCGCTGGCCTATCATTGCGTACTGCGTGAGCCTTTATGCGTTGCGTTGCCTGCTTCATCCGCGCTGACCGCCAAACCACGCCTCCGTCTGCGGGACTTTGCCGGACAACCTTTCATCATGTATTCCGCCAGCGAAGGAAAATACTTTTACGACTGTATCGCCGGGCTGTTTGCACAGGCCAACGTCGTGCCGCATTACGTGCAACATTGCAGCCAGACTCACACTATTCTCGGGCTGGTGCGCGCCGGTGTCGGGCTGGCGATTGTACCCGACAGTGCCCGCCAGCTGGCCTTTCCCGACATAGAATTCCGCCCGCTCAGCCATCCCGACGCCGTTGCTGAAATCCATATGGCATGGCGTCAGGACGGAGAAACACCCGCGCTGGCGGCGTTCCGGCAACTGGTTATCGCGCACTGCACGGCAAGTGGCGCAATCGCAAGAAAAAAGCTGACAGTCCGCCGCTCGCTTCCTAAACTGAGGTAATGGATAAAGAACAAGAACTTCGCCGAAGTAAACGTAACGCGCTGGGGTTGCTGCTGGTTGCCGCCGCCCTGTTTGTCATCACCCTTTTCCTGCCGCCCAACTTCTGGGTGTCCGGTCTGAAAGCCATTTCCGAGGCCGCGATGGTCGGGGCAATGGCTGACTGGTTTGCCGTCGTGGCACTGTTCCGCCGCGTGCCGGTGCCGTTTGTCGCCTCGCATACGGCGATCATCCCTAAAAACAAAGACAAGATTGCCGATAATCTGGCGGTGTTCGTGCAGGAGAAATTCCTCGCGCCCGCCACACTTATCACACTGATCCGCCAGCATGACCCGGCGCGGATGCTGACAGACTGGCTGAACGCGCCCGACAACGCACAACGGTTTGCCAAATATGCCGTGAAGATGATCCGCGGTTTTCTGGACGTCACTGACGATCAGCGCATCGCCCAGCTTATCCGCCGTGCGCTGTACCGGGTGATCGACAAAATCGACCTGTCGGCGTCGATTGCCACCTTGCTGGAAAGCCTGACCAAAAACGGCCGCCATCAGGAACTGCTGGATCAGGCGATGGATCAGCTGGAAATCCTGCTGGCAAAAGACAGCACGCGGCAGTTTATCTCCGCGCAGATTGTCGGCTGGATGAAACGCGAACATCCGCTGACCGCCAAATTACTGCCCACCGGCTGGCTGGGGCGCAACGGCGCGGATATGGTCTCCAATGCCGTGAATTCCGTGCTCGACGATATGGGCAACGATAAAACCCACGCTTTCCGCAAAGGCTTCGATCGCTCGGTACAAAGCTTTATCTGGAAGCTGCAAAATGACCCGGCGACCGCGCAGAAAGCTGAAGAGATCAAACAGTATCTGAAAGATGACGAAAAGCTGAATACGTATGTTTTGCAGTTGTGGGGCGATATGCGTAACTGGCTGAAAGAAGATTTAGAAAGCGAGGATTCGCGGGTGTTCGCCAAAGTCACCGAATCCGGGCAATGGCTGGGTAATGCGCTGGCGCAGGACGAAAAGCTGCGCCTCTCGCTGAATCAGCAGATGGAAAGTATTGCAGAGAAAGTCGCACCGGAATTCGCCGAATTCCTGACCCGCCACATCAGCGACACAGTGAAAGGCTGGGACGCGCGCGATATGTCGCGGCAAATAGAACTGAATATCGGTAAGGATTTGCAGTTTATCCGCATCAACGGCACGCTGGTCGGTGCCTTTATCGGCCTGGTGCTTTACCTGCTGTCACAACTGCCGGTGGCGATTCCCTGGGTGATGGCGCGGATTTAAGGCGCCTGAACAACCTGTATTTTACCCCGGTTCTGGTCCTTAAAACCTCTTCTCAGACTCCCCCTCTGCAGGGGGAGTAGCAAAAAGCCAGGCCGGGAATAGCCCGACCGGCGCCCTCTCCTGCGAAGGGGAGGGTTGGGGTATTAAAGACAAATGAATGAGTTAACGTGTGCATTCGCCTTACCACCCGCATGCCTCACTTTTCCCAAAGGCACAAGCCGATAATTACTTCACAGTTTTACTGAACGCATCCACCGCCAGAATGGCATTCGCCACATCTTCGGCGGACAGGTTGTGGTTCAGATTGCCCAGCGTATCGCCCTCGCCGCCTGCCAGCGCGCCCACTTTCACCAGATTGGCGAAAGATTCGTTTTCCAGATGCATTTCTTTCAGCGTGGTTGGCATTTTGATGGCGCGGTAGAAGCGCACGTATTTCGCGATTTCTTCGTCCGGACGTTGTTCCAGCACCATCTGCGTCAATGTACCGTATGCCACTTTTTCACCGTGCGTCAGGTGGTGAATATCACCAGAGATCGCAGTAAAACCATTGTGGATGGCATGCGCCCCCGCCAGACCGGCATTTTCAAAGCCCAGACCGGACAGCAATGTGTTGGCTTCCACCACGGCTTCAACCGCTGGCGTCACCAGTTTCTGCTCAACTGCGGTGTAAGCACTGTAGCCGTAAGTCAGCAGCGTTTTTTCGCAGGCTTCGGCAATGGCCATCCCGGCGATAGTCGGGTCGCCGCCTACCATAGACTGGGAATGGGAACGCAATACCGCCTGCGCTTCAACAAAGGTCGCCAGGCCGTCAGCGATACCGGAGGCGAACAGGCGTACCGGTGCCTGTGCGCAAACATGGGTATCCACCAGCACCAGATCCGGGTTTTTATTGTAGAAACGGTAGGATTCGAAAACGCCTTCATCGGTGTAGATAACCGACAGCGCACTGCACGGCGCATCGGTAGAGGCCACGGTCGGCACAATCACTACGTTTTGTTTCAGTTCATCTGCAATGGCTTTAACCGTGTCGAGCGTCTTACCGCCACCGAGCCCAACCACTACCTGTGTTCCCGCATCACGGGCGATACCTGCCAGACGGGTGATTTCGCTGGCAGAGGCTTCACCGTTAAAGCGCTCGTAGTGGAATTCTACGCCCGCTTTTTTCAATGATTTCTGTACGCGGTCACCGATAATTCCCCAAACAACATCATCAGCAATCAGGAATGATTTTCCCCCCAGGTCGGGCAGATAATCCCCTAACTCATCCAGTACACCGCTGCCCTGAACGTATTTTCTTGGCGAAGAGAAGATAAATTTACTCATGATAAAAACCTCTTTTCGTTGATAATGTGAAAGTGAATAACTCTCCGAGGGTAACGCAGCATGACAGGAAGCCCAACCCTTTTAATTCACATTAACAGCATGACTCGCAAAGAATTTCTTCAATTAATGCGGAAGTTTAAAATAATGAGGTAATTCATATTTGAACGATTTAATACCTCTTAATGATTATTAAAATCCGCATGATTCATCGCTGATAGATAAAGCGCAGTCTGTTAGCTTTTAACTATTGAATGCATCAATAAAAGCGACTTTCCCTTATCAGTAAACCCCGTAGAATTCATCGCATTGGCAGCACGTCGTAAGCAGTGGTCATTAGCCAGCTCGCTGTTAGCCATTCCATTAATATTTCTGAAATTAATAAGGAACAGCATGTACAACTTTCAGCGCTATAACGCCAAAGAACTGGCGCTTGCCTATATGAGCAGCAAACCACACGACTTTTCGCCGAACGAATTTTTACAACAGTTGAAAGAGATCGAGAAATCTTTCGACATGGCGCTGCGAAATCCGCAGCAGCAGCCACAGAACGGAATGTTGGTGAAGGCGTTTTGATTGCCATCTTGCCCTTCATCAGTTAAGTGTCGTGCGTTACCCTTGCTTTACCCGTGGAAGTATTTTGCACGTGCCTGTATTGGGTTCATCTGCAAAAATAAAATAGAAAAAAAGCAAAAGCCCCGAATAGTCGGGGCTTTTTGTATTTATTAATGACAACTCCCCTAAATCATTCAAGTTGCAGGAAGGCGGCAAACGAACGAATCCCGATGAGCTGACTAAAGTCAGTGATTCGGGTGAGCGAATGCAGCCAACGCACCTGCGGTTTGAAGGATGACGGGGACTACTTCGTCATCTGACGGTCATCAATGTACTTGCGTTTATCCGGCGCTGGCGGGAAATACTGATACAGCCAGGTTTCAGACAGCGCAGTCTGGCCGTTGCGCAGGAACATACGCAGCTCGACCGGCGCGACTGAATCGCTGTCAGGATACCAGTCAAACAGGATGCGGTAACCGTCGAACGGCTGCACATACAAAATTTCGATGTTTTTGATTTTACCCGCCGAGACGTTGATCACCGGCTCGATCCCTTTATCAGCAAAGGCTTTCAGCTCGCCACCAATGAAATCGATAGCAAAACGACGCGCCCAGACTTGCGGATAGTTCTCACCCGGCGCCCACCCTTCCGGGAAACCGCCCATACCGGTACGGGTCGCCAGCACATTCGCCAGCGGGCTGCGGTGAGGAGGTACGGAACTCCAGTACAGCTTATAGCTGAAACTAAATTCAGCACCGGATTTCACCGGTGTTTCCGGTTGCCAGAAGCACACCACGTTATCCAGGGTTTCACCCGTAGTCGGGATTTCCATCAGATTGACGGCGCCCTTCCCCCAGTCCCCGACCGGTTCTACCCACAGGCTCGGACGCTTGTTGTACCAGCCAATCACGTCCTGATAATTATTGAATTCATGGTCAAGTTGCAACAGACCAAAACCTTTCGGGCTGTTGTCGCTGAAGGCGTTGAACTGCAATCGCTGCGGGTTGTTCAACGGGCGACAAATCCACTCACCGGTACCGGTCCACATTTCCAGGCGATCAGAATCGTGGACTTGCGGGTGGATGGTGTCGCAACGGCCACGTTCACTGGTGCCACAACTGAACATGCTGGTCATCGGAGAAATGCCCAGTTGTTTGATATCTTCGCGGGCATGCAGATGGTTTTCAATTTCCATCACCACACGGGTCGGTTCGCAGTGGATCACGAATTTATACGCGCCGGTAATGCTCATGCCGTCCAGCAAGGCGTAAACCGTAAAAGTCGTGTCGCCAGGTTTTGGCGTATCAAACCAGAATGCGGTGAAATCAGGGAATTCTTCCGGCTGATCGGTAAAGGTATCGACCGCCACACCACGGGCTGACAGGCCATATTGGTAGGTATCATCTACTGCACGAAAATAGCTGGCACCGAGGAAGGAAACCACGTCGCGGCGCGTCAGTTCAGGGGCTTTATTGACTTTAAAACCGGCGAAACCAAGATTTGAGAAGCCTTCCAGTTGTTTGGTATCCACACCGGCATCGTGATAGTTAAACAATTCAGGGCGGAAATGGATTTCGCGCGCCATGTGTTTCACCGGATCTACAGAATACATGCGCACGCGGCGTTTGAAGCCCATGCCGACGTGAAACAGTTCCACATCAAGCTGACGGTCAGGCAGACCATTCCACAGCGAATGTGCATGATCATACTGAATCGCGTTGTAGGCCTGTGGCGTGAGTTCAGCCAGCGTCTTCGGCAACGGCTGCGGCGCGCCACCGTAGGGCTTGTCCGCCAAATCTTTCGCCATTTTTTTCAGCGCGTTGAAATCAAACGGCAATTCGCCGCCGTCTGCCACATTCGCCTCTGCCGCTTCTGCGGAACGGGTGAACAGTGTGGACATAGCCGGCACACCACACCAGGCGGCGAATGCCATAGATGCTTTAATAAATGCTCTTCGTTCCATGCCAGAATCGTTTCCTGTACTGGGCAAAAAAATCCGGGGGCTTCGTCACAAAAACGCAGTCCCCGCGTATTCAGAATTTTCGACCCTAAGGCTAACGTAAAATTCACAAGCCGAGTACAAGAAATTGAATGCATTCAGCTAATATTTCACTTGAAAAAGTTAGCGCTTATGACAGTGCTCATCCCCCGTATGACAGGGGATGAGCCGGTTTTCAGAAACGCCGGTTTTAGCCGTAATTCCTGCCCTGTTGAGGTGCGTAACCCCCCGGTGACTTTAGGAACATTCTGTTACCGGAAGGTTACTATCACTCATGATTCAGCGTGTTATCCGCGCCGGGTTAGCACGCCTTTGTGTCCGCCCTGCTATGCTGAAATCTCATCGCTTTGTGATTTTTTGTTTTACTGCAAGAGGTTTCAGCATGTCCGATGAACTGATTCAGGAGAAAGCCCGTGCGCTATACGCGCAGTTAACCGGCAAAATTTCACTCCCCTGCACGCTCCATGTCAGCGGTGCCGGAAATCTTCCCTCTTATTATCCGGTAACCCCGCTGATTGCCGCCTCTGTTGCGCTGGCAGGAATCGCAGTGTCGCAACTGGTCGCCCTCAGAAACGGCAAACACGATACCGTAACCGTGGATCGCCGTCTGGCCTCGCTGTGGTGTAAAACCAGTATCCGGCCTGACGGCTGGGAAATACCGCCAGCCTGGGACAGTCTGGCGGGTGATTACGCCACGGCGGACGGCTGGATCCGTTTGCATACCAATGCCCCCGCGCACCGTAAGGTAGTTGAAACACTGCTCGGCAAAGCGGAAAACCGCGAGGCGCTGGCGCTGCGGGTGGTGATGTGGAAAAAAGCAGCGCTGGAACACGCCGTGGTGCGGGCGGGTGGATGTGCCGCGCAGATGCTCAGCCCGGAAGAATGGCAGCATCATGTTCAGGGAAAATCGCTGATAGCGGAACCTCTTTTTCAGCATGCGTTGTCCGTTAAAGTGGCACCGCCGCATTGGGAATTATCCCCGCAACAGCCGCTGGCGGGCGTGAAAGTACTCGATCTGACACGGATTATCGCCGGGCCGGTGGCGACGCGTTTTCTCGCAGGACTGGGCGCGGATGTATTACGCATTGATCCCTTTGGCTGGGATGAACCCAGTCAGGAAGCGGATGTCACGCTGGGTAAACACTGTGCGCGGCTGAACCTGCATAACCCGCAGGACCGGCACCGTTTCGAAGAATTACTGCGGGACGCGGATGTGATTGTGCATGGCTATCGCGCAGGCGCGCTGCACAAACTGGGTTACGGCAGTGAACAGCGTCGCGCGATTGCGCCAGGGCTGGTGGATGTGTGCCTGAATGCCTATGGCTGGAGCGGGCCGTGGCGCGAACGGCGCGGGTTTGACAGTCTGGTGCAAATGAGCTGCGGGATCGCTGAACAGGGAATGCAGCGTTCCGGTCGTCACAAGCCTGTTCCGCTGCCGGTTCAGGCGCTGGATCACACTACCGGCTATCTGATGGCTGCGGCAGTGCTGCAGGGTTTGGCGCAACGTATGGAAACCGGTCAGGGCAGCGAATGCCGCCTTTCACTGGCACGTACTGCCCGCGAACTGATGGAAAATAGCACCTTAGCAGAAAGCGGCGAACCACTGATTGAATCCGCGGATCCGGCCGACTTTTTACCCGAACAGGAACGTACGGTCTGGGGCAATGCCCGGCGTTTGCTTCCTCCTGTTCGTCTGGAAAATACGACATTACACTGGCGCTTCCCGGCTTCACCGCTCGGCTCTGCCCCCGCCAGCTGGCGTTAAGTCGTCAGAGAAAATGCCGCCTTGCGATACTGCAACGGCGTTTTGCCGATCATCTTTTTAAAACGGGTAATAAAATACGGCGCGTCAGTAAATCCGCATTGCAGTCCGATTTCTTCGACCGAACGGTCGGTGGAACGCAGTAATTCACATGCCCTTTTAACCCGCCGGGTGGCAAGGTAATCCTGAATGGAGCCCCCGGTTTCCTGCCCGAAAACCCGCGAGATATAACTTTCTGACAACCCGATGGCCGCTGAGAGCTGCGCCAGAGAAAACTTCTGCACGTAATTTTCTTCAATCCACTGCATCACTTTAGAGGCCGTTGTCCGGCTGATGGTTTTCGGCATTGCGTCCTCTGCGGGCATAAAGGCCATCAGTTGCAAAATCAGTAGGGTAATTTCTTCCCACTGATCGGCCTGCGCTTCAGACAACTGATTGAACTGCTCGAGAATGACTTCTATATGGCTGGCATGTTCGCTGAGATCATAAATGTGTGCCGCGCGGTCGGCATCCCACAAACTTGCGAACCGTGCCCGGCGTTGCGGGAACGATTGCAGGCAGCCATCCAGCAACTGGTGGTCCAGATGAATGGTGGTGCGCAAATACAGGTTCTTTTCACCGGATTCGACAAACACTTTGTGCAGTTTAAAAGGCGGAAAGACAAACAACCGTCCCGGGCGCAACGTGTATTGCTGATTATCCACAATGACAATGCCGTAACCCTGACTGACGAAAAGTAACTCCAGACACTGATGCCAGTGGAAATAATTAGCACTCCCACGGTTCATCCGGTTAAAAGAAACCTGACGTTCATTAAGGGCAATGCGTTCCAGATAATCAGATACCGGCATTCCTGTTTTCCTCAGTTCATTTTTACGCCATTAACGGCAAGGACAACAAAACACAATTTTCAGTCAGCTTTTTATAATTTAAGCCGTTTTAATCGTGGTTTGGTAATCACAATTTCAAAAATCACGCCATTCTGTGAAGCACGTAACAATCAGCGATTTTCAGTTCTCTATATTTCACTCGCAGCACAGAGAATTGAAATAATATTTCAAATTAATAAACCCTTATTTTCTGCTTCCCTCACGTCACCGGGAGAGTTTTTATGACGCCGAAAAAAGTGAACATCAATAATCCGTTACAGACCCGCGATGATGTGCAGCATCTGCTGAAAGAATTGCTCGCGGCGGTGTCGCCTTATACGGAAGAAGGCAAAAGCGGAATCAGTCTGGGCAATTCCACCACCCATTACGGCAAAGAGATTGCCAAAATGGAAGCGCTGTCACGCATGTTGTGGGGAATATTCCCGCTGCTGGCGGGTGGCGGTGAATGTGAAGATTTGCCTTTTTATCTGAATGCCATTCGTTTCGGCACCGATCCGCAGCATCCGCAATACTGGGGAAAAATCCGTGATTTTGATCAGCGCTGTGTGGAAATGGCGGCGTTTGGCGTCGGGCTGACGCTGCTGAACAAGCAATTGTTGCAGCATTTCAGCGCGCAGGAGCAACAGAATCTGGCTGACTGGCTGAATCAGGGACGTGATGCCACCATCCCGAATAATAACTGGAATTTCTTCCCGGTCATGGTGCAGATGGGTTTTAAAGTCTCCGGATTACCCTGGGATCAGGAAGCCGTGGCGGCCCGATTTGCGCTGATGGAAGAATATTATCTGGGCGATGGCTGGTATTCCGACGGTCCCGGCAGGCCGCGTGATTACTACATTTCGATGGCGTTTCATTATTACGGGCTGCTGTATGCACAGAATATGGCCGATGTGGATGCGCCGCGTGCGGCCATGTTACGTGAACGCGCACAACGTTTCGCACAGGATTTCATTACGATGTTTTCAGCAGGCGGCGCGGCGGTGCCTTTCGGACGTAGCCTGGCTTATCGTTTTGCCGAAGCGGCGTTCTGGAGTGCGGCTGCGTACAGCAAACTGGAGGTGTTCAGCCCGGGTATTATCAAGGGGCTGATTTTGCGTCATTTGCGTCACTGGCTAAAAGAGCCGATTTTCGACCGCGACGGCGTGCTCAGCATTGGTTACCACACACCAAATCTGGTGATGGCTGAAGACTATAACGCGCCGGGTTCACCTTACTGGGCATGCAAACTGTTCCTGGTGCTGGCATTGCCGCCGGACGATGCCTTCTGGCAGGCAGAAGAAGCCCCGCTTCCCGCACTGCCCGCGGCTTACTGTATTCCTCATGCCAGTCAGATCCTGACCCGCGATACCGAAGGCCAGCATGTCGTGATGCTGACATCCGGGCAGCTTGAGCTGAATAACTTTGTGAATACCGAAGCCAAATACACCAAATTCGCCTATTCCAGCCAGTTCGGATTCACTTTAGATCGTGGCAGGTACGGGCTGAATCATGCCGGTTGCGATTCAATGCTGATGTTCTCGGAAAGTGACGGTTATTTCCGCGGACGTCGGGACTGTGCAGAGACACGGATCACCGGCGAGATGATTTACTCCCGCTGGCTGCCGTGGCACGACGTTGCCGTGCGTACCTGGCTGCTCCCCTGCGGTGACTGGCATCTGCGCGTTCATCACATCGAGAATCAGCGTCCGCTGGAGACGGCCGAAGGCGGTTTCGCGGTAATGCAGGAACCTTCAACGCAAACACAGCTGTCGGCAGAAAAACATGGTGTGACAGTCACGGCACGCAACGGCGTCAGCCGGATTGTCGCACTTGAAGAAAGCGAACCACGCGAAGCCTCCGCCGTTATCACCCCGCCCAACAGCAGCATTATGTTCGCCGAAACCGCCGCCATTCCGGTGCTGAAATCGTCACTGCCTGCCGGTTCTCACTGGCTGATATGCGCCGTATGTGCGTCTGCTACCCGTGATATCAGCGCGCTGACCGGGCCGGAAGTCAGTCGTCAGGGGCAACAATTGCGCTGGCAATATCAGGGTAACAGCGGGCACATCACGTTAGGTTAATCCTCAGGATCCGTTTCAGGAGTCACTATGAAAGCCATAAAAACAGCCAGTAAAACGGCTTACTACAAAATGAGCAGCTTTATATTCCTGTATTTCTTCACCTGGTCTTCAAGCTTCGGGCTATATGCCTTATGGCTGGGGCAAAAAGCCGGACTCGACAGTGTCAGTATCGGTACCGTGTTTGCCGTTAACGGCGTGTTCGCGGTGATCATGAAGCCGGTTTACGGCTATATCATGGACAAAATCGGCATGAGCAAATCTCTGCTGTACTTTGTCGTGCTGGTTTCTGCCCTGATGGCACCGTTCTTTATTTTCGTTTATCAGCCCCTGCTGGACAGCCATCTGATGCTCGGGATTATCGTCGGTGCGCTGTATCTGAGCCTCGGCTGGTACGCCGGTGTCGCAGCATCCGAATCTTACGCCGACCGCTTCAGCCGCCTGTATCACATGGAGTTCGGGCAGGTCCGCATGTGGGGTTCGCTGGGCTGGGCGCTGGCCGCGTCGTTCTCCGGCGTGCTGTTTAATCTCTCCCCGGCCTGGAACTTCGGGCTGAGCAGCGCCACCTCGCTGGTCATGCTGGCGGTGCTGTTGTCGCTGAAAATCGGTGATGAAGAACTCAAAGATAACGACGTGATTTCACAACAAAAGATCGTGTTCAGCGATGTGATTTTACTGCTCAAAAACCGCAAGTTCTGGATGTTCTCGCTCTATGTCGCCGGTGTGGCGTGGATGATGTTTGTCGCCGAACAGCAATTTTCACGTTATTTCGTCACCTTCTTCGACACTAAAGAACAGGGCAACGCCTGGTACGGTTATCTGAGCACCGTGCAGTCCGGCCTCGAATTCCTGATGATGATGGTGATCCCTTTCCTGGTGAATTATTTCGGCGCCAAGAAAAGCCTGCTGCTGGTCGGTGCACTGGTGGGATTACGCCTGATTGCCTCCGGGCTGACCAACGATCCGCTGCTGATTTCCATTATCAAGCCGTTCTACGGGCTGGAAATCGCGCTGCTGCTGGTGTCAGTGTTTAAGTACATCGCCGAGCATTTCAGCAAACGCGTCAACGCCACCATGTATCTGCTGGGCTATCAGGCCATGATTTATGTCGGCTCGATTGTGGTCGCTCCCCCTGCTGGTTACTTCTACGACCGCATCGGTTTTGAACACACTTATCTGATTATGGGCGGTATCGCACTGTGCTTTACGCTGATTTCCGCCTTCACGTTATCGGCCTGCCACAGCCTGCGCTCAGGCACACCCGTACCGGCTGAACAGGTTGAAGTTGAAACTATTGGAATGGAAAGGGAGAAGGTATGACTATCACCATCGCGAAAGAGACGTTGTTACCCGTGGAACTGAATCAGCTGGATAAGATCGCCTTTGCACAAAAAATGCAGCGCGCGCGCCAGACGGTGCTCAGCAAAATTTCCCGCAATCTGGAGAAGTTCGGCAATAAGTTCCCGGCGGAAACCTGCGAAAACGGCCATTACCCGCTGACAGAGAATGTGGAGTGGACCACCAGTTTCTGGACCGGTCAGCTATGGCTGGCATGGGAAATGACCGGCGATGATCGTTACCGGCTGGCGGCAGAAAAACAGGTCACGTCGTTTGGTAACCGTATCGCCAACCGCATTGATACCGCGACGCATGACCTCGGTTTTCTCTACAGCCTCTCATGCGTCAGCGCGTATAAACTGACCGGCAACCGGCAGGCGCGCGGTTTTGCACTCCTCGCAGCTGAAGCGCTGATGGAGCGTTTTAATACCCAGGCGAAAATCATTCAGGCGTGGGGCGATTTAAATGACCCGGAACAGGCTGGCCGCATGATTATCGACTGCAATATGAATCTGCCTTTATTGTACTGGGCGAGTGAGCAAACCGGTGAACCGCGTTTCGCCGAGGCTGCCCGCGCCCATGCAGAACAGGCGGCGAAATATATTGTCCGCCCGGACGCCTCGACCTATCACACCTATTACATGGATACCGTGACCGGCGAGCCGCGTTTTGGTAATACGCATCAGGGATATTCTGATGACTCCTGCTGGTCACGGGGTCAGGCCTGGGGCATCTACGGTTTTCTGCTCAGCTATCGTTATACCGGCGATGCAGATCAGGTTGAGCTGTCACGGCGTCTTGCGCATTATTTCCTTAACCGCTTACCGGAAGACGATGTCTGCCACTGGGATCTGGCACTGCTTGGCACCGATGCCGTTCGCGACAGTTCGGCTGCGGCTATTGCAGTCTGCGGCCTGCTGAGTCTGGCCACCGCGCTGCCAGCCACCGATGATAAACGTGCGTGCTATGAAGAAATGGCGCTACGCATGATGGACTCACTGACTGAGAATTATCTTACCGGCGATCAGGAGGATTGTGACGGTTTGCTTAAGCATTCTGTCTATCACATGGCGAGCGGTAAAGGCGTAGATGAGTGTTGCAGCTGGGGGGACTATTTTTATGTCGAAGCGCTGACACGCGTGACGCAATGCTGGCAGTCCTACTGGTAATCTCTGTGACGCAGTGTTTACGCACTGCGTCCGCTTTTCCTGCCATTTTCATTCGTGAATTGTTTTTAAGCATACGCAGGGTTATCAGCATATTGTTATGTCTTCAAGAGTGTTACTGTAACATCATAATCAATTAGCTTTTCTTCTATGTCCTTACATCCATTAAGAATAGTCTTAATTCGAGTCATTTTTTTGTTCAGTCACAAAATAAATTGTGACATAAACCAAATTTACCAAACCCCTTCCTACCTCTTACGGGGTAAAAAAATCACTTCCAACCGGACAGATTTCATGCAAAAAGTAGAGTCAGCATGCAGTTTGTGCCTTTTGTGCTGACACCAAAGAATCCAATCATTATGCAGAACAGGGATGTCCTATGGGGACTTACTATGCAAACGATAATCTTGGATCCATGCCGGTATACGCGTCTCGGATTGCAACAATTTCTCGCCAGTGAACAAGACATCAGTTACGTCAGCCATTTTGAGCAGCTTCTGAATGGTTGCAGCAAACTGAATCCTTCCCTTGTTTTTATTAACGAGGATTGCATATCGCCTCATTCAGGTAATAAAGAGCGTCTGGGAGAACTGATCACCGAATACCCTGATACGCTGTTTTTTATTTTTATGTCCCGTACGCGTATTCATTTTGAAGAGTATATTTTTGTGCGTAAGAACGTGATTATCACATCGAAATCCATTAAGGCCGATACCCTTAAGCAGTTAATCAATCATCCGTTATTGCCGCAGTCGCAGGATCCTGCCAGCAGCGGAATGCTCGATACCCGGCCCGTGATGCTCAGCCGTTCTGAATCAGCGATGCTCAAGATGTGGATGTCCGGCAACGGTACCATTGAAATATCCGATAAATTACAAATTAAAACCAAAACGGTGTCTTCCTATAAGGGAAATATTAAAAGGAAAATAAAATCACCGAATAAACATATTATTTATCACGTCGTCCGTTTATGTGATCAGCTTACCAACGGCATCTACGTCAATTAACCTCCGCCCTTCTTTTTCGGCCTCCTGCTACAGGCTACGCAACGGTGTGGCCTGTAGAAATCGTCGTTAATCTCTGAAAATGAGATCTCCGCCACAAATATAAACTGAATCCCTGCGCCGGAATGCCGATGACACCCTATGGCGTTTTTTTCGTCAAGGCCGGACTTGCCCGCTGGCAATGCCTTTATCGCTGTCACTGACCGCCCGGAACAGGCGGTATACAGGATCAATTGAGCGGAACAAAATAAAATGGATACTCCTACACAGTTAACGACCAGAACCTCCTTTATCAGCAATATTCGCCTTGTTACCCTGATTAGCCTGATTCTTACCGGGATCCTTTTCCTTTTTGCTGTGTCCATCGGCACCTCCGGTTTCTTTCTGAAGCAAAGTAATGCCGCGCTGGCAAACGCCACCCAGGAGCTGCAAATCCGTCTGGCGCTTTCCAACAGTTCAAACCATCTGCGTACCGCACGTTTGCTGTTGATTCAGGCCGCTGCAGCCGCGCGTATTGGCGATCAGGATGTGTTTAGCCAAAACCTGAAGGACGCTGCCAGCCGCATTAAACAGTCACAAACCTCGTTTGATATGTATATCAACCGGCCAAATAAAACCGATAAAGATCGGGCGCTCGATGAACCGCTGAAAAAAGCCTACGACGCCTATCTGACTCAGGGCATGGCGCCGATGCTGGAATCGGCCAAACAGGCACATTTCGAAGAAGTGATTTCTCAGGAAGCAGAAACAGTACGTGGCCTGGATCTCGCCAATAACGTCCCGCTGCTGGCGGCGATTGCCTATCGCACCCAAACCGCTAACACCATCAATGATAAAGCGCAGCGCAATGCCGTGCTCGGTTATACCCTGATGGGCGGCGGGTTCCTGCTGGCGCTGGTCCTGACCTTCATCACTTATCTGGTCATGCGCAAAGTGATTATTCATCCGCTGAACCGGATGGTGATGCGCATTCAGAAAATTGCCGAGGGAGATCTGACGCAGCCCACCCGGGCACATGGCCGGAATGAAATCGGCGTACTGAGTAACAACGTAGATCAAATGCAACGCTCGCTGGCGTCAACGGTGCTGACCGTACGTGAAGGCGCGGTGTCTATTTATCAGGGGTCGACAGAAATTGCTTCGGGCAATACCGATTTATCATCGCGAACTGAACAACAGGCGGCGGCACTGGAAGAAACGGCTGCCAGCATGGAACAGCTGACGGCTACGGTGAAACAGAACTCCGAAAACGCCCACCACGCCAGCAAACTGGCCGCCGACGCCTCCAATAAAGCGCAAAAAGGCGGGAATATTGTGGCGGAGGTTGTCAGTACCATGGATAAAATTTCCCGCAGTTCGACCAAAATTGCTGAAATCACCAATGTGATCAACAGCATCGCTTTCCAGACAAACATTCTGGCGCTCAATGCCGCCGTGGAAGCGGCACGCGCCGGTGAACAGGGGCGCGGATTTGCGGTGGTGGCCAGCGAAGTGCGCAGCCTGGCACAACGAAGTGCACAGGCAGCGAAAGAAATCGAAGCGCTGATTGAAGAATCCGTCGATTACGTCGGCGAAGGCAGCATTCTGGTGGGCGATGCAGGTGACACGATGTCAGAAATTGTCACCGCGGTCAGCCATGTGACGGACATCATGGGCGAAATCGCTTCCGCATCGGATGAACAAAGTCGTGGGATCAGTCAGGTCAGCCAGGCGGTGTCGGAAATGGATGGTGTCACGCAGCAAAACGCCTCACTGGTGCAGGAAGCCTCAGCGGCGGCCGCGTCACTGGAAGAACAGGCCGCGCGCCTGACACAGGCTGTCGCGGTGTTCCGTCTGGATGGCAACACACGCAGTGCGCAGCCACAGTCCCCGGCATCATCCCGCGCCCTGCCCGGCCCGGCTTCCCGTTCGTCAAAAGGGGTGAACGATGAGCCGAACTGGGAAACGTTCTGATAGTCGCGTCAGCGTTATTCCTGACGGGCAATAAATAAAAAAATACCGGTGGCAAACCTTCTGCCCCGGTATTTTTTTATTCGTAGCGGATGTAGCGTAAACGTTATTCAGAACCTTCACGTGGTTCGACAAACGTGCCGTCTTTGGTGTCGCCTTCATTGAAGAACCAGATGCCCGCCGGATATTCCTCCAGCGAAACCAGATACATGACGCCTTCGTAAAATTCCTCTACGGCTAATACTTTACCTTCGCGGCGCGGCCCGCCGTCGGTTTTCACTGTCACAAGATCATTAACTTTCATCAGGTTATCCCATGGTTTTCAATTATGATTATTGTAGTACAGACCACCGCACAAAGGCATGGCATGAAAGGAAAGATAATGCGAAACGGTAAAATACCCCTGCGGGACTCCTTTTCATTTTCTTAACGAATTGAAGCAAGAATCCTGACTTTCATTTTCTCTATACTGGCGGTGTGCTTACCCCCCGAGGAAGTACATAATGAATGTCATAAGAAATATTTTGCCCGCCGTTATGCGGGCTTTTTTTTATCTTTTTGCCAGAGACCGCCGGATAAAACAGCAGACGCTCGCAGAAATGACAAACGGCGTATCAACGATACGGTTAACTGACAAGGGGTTAATGACAAACAACAGACGTAAAAAAACCCGCGCATGCGGGTTTTTGTCATCTGTACTTTTATCGCTGAAACAGCGGTAAAGTAAGATTAGATAGCGGTAACGTTAGCCGCAGACGGACCTTTAGCACCGTTCTCGATAGTGAACTGTACGTTCTGGCCTTCAGCCAGGGTCTTGAAACCTTGATCCTGGATAGCGGAGAAGTGTACGAACACATCTTTGCTGCCGTCAGCAGGAGTGATGAAGCCAAAGCCTTTAGACTCGTTAAACCACTTAACCTGACCTTTCATCATTGACATAAGAATTACCTTTTAAAAATAAATTTCGCCACCATGGGCATGTTATAGCCGGATTTCAGTCGTTACTTATGGAGGCACTAAGAAGGAAATTCGTCAGAGCAGGGTTATCATGGATAACGCTTTAAATTGGAACAACTTTACTCAGGATGTCGTGCATAAATAGGTCTGTACCACAGGCCGGTATGTATTTACTCATGACTGCCCTTTAATAGCAACTCTTTTTAATGCAATGCTGCGGTAAAGCGCGAAATTAGTCTAATTTTGTACCGAACAGTTCAATAGATGTACAGTTATCAGGCTATTTTTCAACAGGTTGTGGTTTACCGGCCGCTAAGACCGCTCCGCAATGTGCGCAAAATTTTGCATCTATTTCATGGCCAGAATGCAGACAAGTCTGACAAGAACGGGCAGCACGCCCTTTTTCCAATTCCTGCGACATATAAGCCGTTAAAATCCCGGTCGGCACGGCAATGATCGAATACCCCAGCAGGATCAGCACCGACGCAAGCATTCTTCCCAGTGCAGTATGCGGTGTAATGTCCCCGTATCCGACCGTCGTCAGCGTCACCACGGCCCAGTAAACAGACGCGCCCAGCGACGTAAATCCGCCGTTGCCGCCTTCGGCAGCAAACATCAGCCCGCCGAAAAGACAAAGAATAATGGCGACAAAGCCAAAGAAGATGCAGAGCTTACGTTTCGCACGCATCAGGCTGCGCCATAAAACCCCGGCGTCGCTCATGTAGCGCAACAATTTCAGTACCCGCAGCACACGTAAAATTCTCAGCAGGCGGATGAGGATCTCCAGATTCCCCGCCCCCGCGAAGGAAGGCAGCATCCACAGGATGTACATGGGCAGAATGGTGCAGAGATCGATAATGCCGAAAAAACTCACCGGATAACGGGTTTTGCGCGGCGAACAGACCACCCGTAAGACGTATTCCACCGTAAAAAGCGCGGTAAACCCCATTTCGACCAGGCCGAACAACGGGATGATATTGGGTGTCGCCGGAAACAAGTCATATGCACTGGATTCGATAAACAGCAGCAGAACGCTGAGCAGTGACGCCAGGATCCAGAATATTTCCATCCGGCGGCCGCTGCGGGTGCGGTGTTCAAATAAAAGGGCATAACAGCGGCGTCGGGCTGACGCAAAAAAGCGGTAATCCTGAGAACATAACCGGCACCAGCAAAAAGGAATTATGGCAAGAATAGACGCTTTTCATCGCCCGCGCCTGCGGACAAAAAAGTCCAAAAAAAACGCCGTCGCACAAGGTATTGGTGAAATACACTGTGCGACCGGCGTTGACTGACGGCACGGAGAATTAATCCATTAATTCAGACACCGCGTGACGAACATATGCCGTGATTTGCGCGACGTCGTCTGCGTCTGCACTGCCGCCGCCAATCGACCGCACGGTATTCTCCAGATGGCCGATATCCTGTTCAACTTTCTTGGCAATCTGCACTTTAACAATAGTGTCGACTGAAGAGATAAAAGCCCGCATGACGGCTTTCAGCGCGAAAATCTCACCGAAAGAATCGTACGCAGGTTTGTCAGAGGCCGCTGGTTGAGCAACCCGTGGTGGCAAGTTTTTCAGCCTGTCCACATGTTCAATCATCAGATCCATGTCTCTGATGAGTTCGTCAAAACTCTTAGCCACTGGTTTTCCTTCGCCCGGCGAAAGGCAGCAGGATACCACCGCGCTTTCAAGCCGAGAAGTCACAGAAACGTGTAAAGAGTAAATTTCGCCACAATGCGCCCGCCCTGCCGGGTTCTTCTACACAGAGAGTCGTAAGCCGGACAGGCACATCAGGTCGCTATTTAGCTGCTTATTTAATCAACGCAGAGCAATACGGCCTTTCAGGCGTTTTTCAATGACGCCATATCAACAACAAAGCGGTATTTCACGTCGCTTTTCAGCATGCGTTCGTACGCGCCGTTGATGTCCTGCATGTCAATCATTTCCACATCACAGGAAATGTCATGCTCAGCACAGAAATCCAGCATTTCCTGGGTTTCAGCGATACCACCGATCAAAGAACCGGCGACGGTTTTGCGGCCCATAACCAGTTTGCCGCTGTGCAGCGCAGGCTCGACTGGCTCAATCAAACCGACCAGAATATGGGTACCGTCACGTTTGAGCGTGTCCAGATACGGGTTCAGATCATGTGGATTAGGCACGGTGTCCAGGATGAAATCGAAGTGGCTTTTTACGGCGGCCATTTGTTTTTCATCAGTAGACAGCGCCACGTGGTCCGCGCCCAGACGGTAAGCTTCCTGCTCTTTGCCTTTGGAACGGGTGAACAGCGTCACGTCTGCGCCCAGTGCTTTGGCAAATTTCAGGCCCATGTGACCCAGACCGCCCAGGCCCACCACAGCCACTTTGTGACCTTTACCGATTTTCCAGTGTTTCAGCGGAGAATACGTGGTGATACCGGCACACAGCAGCGGTGCAGCAGATTTGATGTCCAGTTTTTCAGAAACACGCAGAACGAATTTTTCTGAAACCACGATTTGTTCGGAATAACCGCCGTAGGTCATCATATTGTCATGACGATCATGGCTGTTATAGGTCATGGTAGCGCCTTCTTCACAGTACTGTTCCAGGCTTTCCGCGCAGGATTCACAATGCTGACAAGAATCGACCATACAACCGACACCGACGGTATCGCCCACTTTGAAGCCAGAGACTTTCGCGCCAACCTGTTTCACACGTCCGATAATTTCATGCCCCGGAACCATCGGATAAATGCTTTGATGCCATTCATTACGCGCCTGGTGGATGTCAGAGTGGCAAACACCGCAGTACAGAATGTCGATCACAACGTCGGTATCACGCGGGTCACGGCGAACAAAATTATGAGGCGCAAGAGGCGCATCCGCTGAAAGTGCAGCGAAACCACGAACGTTAAGCGTCATTTTTATCTCCTGATTGGATTACGGAATACTTCATGCCCGCAGAAAAGGCAGGCACCGCAAAATTATGACGGTTTAAGATGACTTACTGATATAACGATCCTCGCCATTACTTGCCTGAATCTGTTTATTTCAGGATTTTCAGGCGGGATTGTGCAGAGACTAAACAGTGGCACTTTGCCCGCAAAGCGCCACGTTTTAAGAAAGGATTAAATCAGACCCGCTTCTTTCAGTTCGCTTTTCAGATAAGCGTAATAGATAGGTGCAGCGACCACGCCGGGTATGCCAAACGCCGCCTCGAAGATCAGCATCGCCAGTAAAACCTCCCAGGATTTCGCCTTGATGCGACTGCCAACAATGCGGGCATTCAGGAAGTATTCCACTTTGTGGATGATGATCAGATACGCCAGCACCAGCGCGCCGACCCACAGCGACAGCGACAGGCCGACGATGAAAATCAGCGTATTCGAAATCAGATTACCGATAACCGGCAGCAACCCGCAGACGAAGGTCACGACAACCAGCGTTTTTGCCAGCGGCAGATGAATGCCGAACAGCGGTAAAATGCCAAACAGGAAAATACCTGACAGCACGGTATTGATCAGGGAAATCTGGAACTGCGCAAAGACCACGTTACGGAAGGCTTCACCCAGCAAATGCATCCGCTGCAACAGCTCCTTTTTCAGCGGGGCGTTCAGTTCGCCCTTGCGCGGCTGCTGAAGCGAGATAATCGCGCCGAGGATCATACCGATAATCATGGTCAGGAAAACGTGGGCAGCATTCTTGCCAACGGCCTGAATCATCACGATATGTTCACGCAGCCATTGCAGGAAACTGCGCTGCAACTCTTCAATATTCGCCGGTAAATAATGCAGTAATACCGGCGATAAACGGCTTTGTGCGTCTGTCAGCAGATGCGAGACCATGGCGTTAAACGCCACCGGATTACGCATATCCTCCATCAGAAAATCCGCAATGCCCGCAATCGCCAGCGTCAGACAACTGATCACCAGGGTCGCGATAATGGCCACCACCACCCAGCGGGCACGTTCGCCACTGATGATTTTTTGAAAGTACGGGGTAAGCGCATTGATGAGTTCAAACACTAAAAAACCGGCAATAAAACATGCCAGTAAATGAAGAGGAAGAATCAGTAACAGCCCGCCCATCACAATCAACACACTGAGCCAGCGAATTTGATTCGATCTCATAATCTGCATTGCCTGTATCCTTAAATCTCTGTTCACCGGGCTTTGCCCTGACGTGGTCACATCATAGCACTGAACGCCAGCGCACAATCCTCCGGTAAGTTAAACAGTTAAGAAAATTTTGACTGGCGGGGAGGTTCTTTTATTATCCCCCCTGAAAAAGTCGTAAAGAAAATCTGAGAGTCTGGAGAAAAGTATGTCTGAATTAATCCGCGATAAACTGAGCCTGCCTGCAGGGCACGATAAATTATTACTGCATTCCTGCTGCGCACCCTGCTCGGGCGAAGTGATGGAAGCCATTCAGGCATCGGGGATCGACTATACAATTTTCTTCTACAACCCGAATATTCACCCGCAGAAAGAATATCTTCTGCGCAAAGAAGAAAACATGCGATTTGCCGAACAGCATGGCATTCCTTTTATTGATGCAGATTACGACACCGATAATTGGTTTGCGCGGGCGAAGGGCATGGAAAATGAACCTGAGCGCGGCGTGCGCTGCACCATGTGTTTTGACATGCGTTTTGAACGTACGGCGTTATACGCCTTTGAACATGGTTTCAGCGCCATCACCAGTTGTCTGGGGATTTCCCGCTGGAAAGACATGAAGCAAATTACCGGCAGTGGCGAACGCGCGGCGGCGCCTTATCCGGGCATGGTTTACTGGGATTATAACTGGCGTAAAAAAGGCGGCTCTGCGCGCATGATTGAAATCAGCAAACGCGAACGCTTTTACCAGCAGGAATATTGCGGCTGTGTTTATTCCCTGCGCGACAGCAACTTACACCGTAAATCTCAGGGGCGGGACTTAATCAAACTCGGTGTGAAATATTACGGCGACGAAGACGGCGAATAACCCCGCCCCAGCCCCTCTCTTTTTGTTATACCCGTCCATCAGGCCGGGTTATTTATTCTGTTATTTCGCCCGCGCCCTGTCAGATACGCCAGTCACTATTTCCATACCAGTTATTTATTTCGTCAGAATGCTAAACATCAGATTCATAGAATAATTTCCTATGACCTCCCCTGCCTTTGCATCTTGCGTTCACCGTTAACGCTTGTTACTTTCCGCCTCACGCTTTTTATATACGCATTAATTCTAAGTAATAACACGCAGTTATTACCCGCGTATAGCGCTGTTCAGATCCATTAAAAATATAAAACAAACACAACATTATTGAGGGACAAAATATGTGGGTTTTAATTGGTATTCCGATCGTCGTGCTGGGTTTTGCACTGCGGTTTAATCCTTTATTAGTGGTGACCGTGGCCGGTATTTCTACCGGTCTGGCGGGCGGCATGCATACCATCGACATCATCAGCGCCTTCGGCAAAGCGTTCACCGATAACCGCTATATGGGATTGATCTGGCTGACACTGCCGGTGATCGCGATCCTCGAACGCAGCGGCCTGAAAGAACAGGCCCGTCATCTGATTTCCAAAGTGCATGCCGCCACTACCGGCCGTGTGCTGATGCTGTACTTCTTCCTGCGTCAGATGACCGCCGCACTGGGGCTTAACTCGCTGGGCGGTCATGCACAGATGGTTCGCCCGCTGATAGCGCCGATGGCTGAAGCTGCGGCCACCACCAAATACGGCGATTTGCCTAATGATGTGCGACAGAAAATCCGTGCTCACGCGGCAGCCGCCGATAACGTGGCGGTGTTCTTCGGTGAAGACATTTTCATTGCCGTGCAATCTATCCTGCTGATCAAAGGTTTTCTGGAACAGTACGGCATTAACGTTGAACCGCTGCATCTGTCTGTCTGGGCGATCCCTACCGCCATTGCTGCGCTGATTATCCACTTTATACGGTTATGGCTGCTTGACCGCTCGCTGGCTAAACGCCTCGACGTTCATCACGGGAGTGCAGCGAAATGATTAACCTGCAGACTGTTTATATTCTTGCGGGCCTGATGTTCTGCGCCTATGCGTTCTTCAACGTGCGCGATAAAAGCCATTCCCGCCGTTATGTCAACGCGCTGTTCTGGGGCATTTACGGTGTCACTTTCCTGTTTGGCGCTGAATTGCCGCACTTCGTGACCGGCTGTATGGCGATTTTACTGGCGGTCATCGCCGGTAGCGGGAAACTGGGTAAAGGCAAATCAGACAGTGAGCAGCCCGGACAGGTCGAAAAACGCGAAGCGGGGGCAAAACGCTTCGGCAACAAACTGTTTATTCCCGCCCTGCTGATCCCGATTGTGACCCTGATCGGCACCCTGACGCTGAAATACACGCCGCTGGTGGAAGCCAAAAACGTGACGCTGATTTCGCTGGTACTCGGCACGCTGGTGGCCTTTATTGTGGCGCTGGTTATGCTGCGTGATTCGCCGGTCAAAGCCGTGAAAGCGGGCGGACAGACGATGGATACCGTCGGCTGGGCGGCTATTCTGCCGCAGATGCTGGCCGCACTCGGCGCGCTGTTTGCGCTGGCGGGGGTCGGTGGCGTGGTATCGGAACTGGTCAAAAACATCATTCCGCTCGGCTCACCGCTGGCGATTGTGATTGCCTATACCTCCGGCATGGCACTTTTCACCATGATCATGGGCAACGGTTTTGCCGCCTTCCCGGTGATGACCGCGGGGATCGGGCTGCCACTCATCGTCAACCAGTTGGGTGGAAATCCGGCGATTATGGGCGCGATCGGCATGTTGTCCGGTTTCTGCGGCACCTTAATGACGCCGATGGCGGCCAATTTCAATATCGTGCCTGCGGCGTTGCTCGAATTGCAGGACAAGAATGGCGTGATTAAAGCGCAGTGGAAAACCGGTGTATTGCTGTTGCTGGTGAATACCGCGTTTATGTATTTCTTTGTGTTCCGTTTCTGATAAGGAAAGACGATGACGACGCAACAAAGTACCGCCCTGACGCCAGAGATGGCGTCCCGTTTTGCCTCACTGGCGCTGAATCATTTAACCCGTGAATTCCCGAACAAACTCATGCATGCCATGAGCAGCGCGGCAGATGCGCAAACGCCACGCCAGTTACATCCGGTCTTTTACGGCAGCTATGACTGGCATTCCTGCGTGCACGGATACTGGTTATTGCTGCGCCTGCTGGATCGTTTTCCGCAATTACCGGAAGCTGAAAAAATCATTGCGGTGATCGGCCAGCATTTCACGCCAGAAAACGTCGCCGGTGAAATGGCCTATCTGCAACAACCGCAACATGCCGGATTTGAAAGACCGTATGGCTGGGCGTGGTTTCTGGCGCTGAGCCAGCAATTGCATGAGATGGCATTGCCGCAGGCTGCTGAATGGGCAAAAACGCTGGCGCCGATGAGCCGGTTCTTCGAAAAGAGTTTTAGTGAGTTTTTGCCCAAAGCCACCTATCCCCTGCGGGTCGGCAGCCATTTCAACACCGCGTTTGCGCTGGCATTAACGCTTGATTATGCGAGCTGCGTTAAGCATCACAAACTGGCAGAACTGATCGAAGAAACGGCGCTGCGCTGGCATCTGCAAGATGTGCATTGTCAGGCGTGGGAACCGGGCGGTGATGAATTCCTGTCACCCTCCCTGATGGAGGCTGAACTGATGCGGCGCGTTCTGCCGGGCGAAGCATTTGTGACCTGGTTTGGCCGTTTCCTGCCGGATCTGGCTCACAGTCAGCCTGCCACGCTTTTCACCCCCGCCACGGTCACTGACCGCAGTGACGGTAAAATTGGCCATCTGGACGGACTGAATCTCAGCCGCGCCTGGTGTCAGCGTTCGCTGGCCTCTGCGCTGCCAGCGGGCGATCCGCGTGCGGCCTTGCTGCGCCAGACGGCAGAAGCCCATCTGCACAGCGCGCTGAACCATCTCGACAGCACCTACATGGGCGAACACTGGCTGGCGACCTTTGCCCTGTTGGCACTCGAAGCCTGACAGTCCTCTTCCTCTGTTCAGCCGCAGGGTTACCGTGAAATCGTTAGCGAATAATCCCGCGCGCTGAATCGAGGAAAAATGCATTGAAGTGGCACAGTAACGGATATTCCGCGCTGAGCTGCTCAATTTCCCCCTTCACCCGTTCCACCGATTCCGGCTGGTGATAAAGCAAATCGTACAGATAGCGGATGACATTTTGCTGCGCTTTTCCGGCCCGGCAAAAATCCGTTGCCTGCTCGTTTATCCCTTTCGGCACCGCGCGATTTCCCCCCGCTATCACAAAAGGCGGCACGTCCTGCACCACACAGGTATTAGCAAGGAGATGGACGCCCGTGCCAATAATACAAAACTGATGCACCGCGCTCAGGGCATCAATCCGGGCATCACTGCCTAATGAAACATGCCCCGCCAGAGCACTGTGTTCGCCGATAAACGTGGCATTTCCTATCTGACAGTCATGGCCGACATGCACGCCCCCTTCAAACACATTCAGGTGCCCGATCCGGGTCATACCACCGCCCTGCACGGTGCCGCGATGCAGTGTCACGTGGCGGCCAATGCGGTTTCCATTGCCGATTTCCAGCCCGGTGGGTTCTCCGGCGTATTTCAAATCCTGGCTGATCTCGCCAATGGATGAGCCCATGCCAATCTGGTTATCCGTGCCAATTTTGGTATTGCCGTTGATAACGACATGAGAAGAAATGTGTGTTCCTTCGCCGATTTGCACACCGGCGGAAATAAAGCAGAAAGGCCCGATAACCACTCGCGGGCCGATAATGACACCTGGCTCTATGATACTGCTGGCCGCAATTGTGGCCGAAGATGAAATCAACACGAACATCCTTCTGACAGCCAGCAGGCAGTCAGTAGTGAATTAAACCGGACAGGCATAATCAGGGAAAGATCAAAATGAGCGGAGGGAAACGCACTCAGAGAGGTTTAAACAAAGGGGAGTGTTTCGTTGAACATCCGCATCGCTACACCGCACAGCATAAGGCTTCAGGATCGAAAAGGCGGTCTCTTATATTTTTTTTATTTTCTGAACCTTTTCGGAAACGCTGCATAACGAAAATTTTATGACAGGTAGATTAAGGCTTTCTTAAGCTTGGATGAATATTCTATTGGATATTCGTTTCTATACGTTATGTTTCCCTCACATCAACGCTGCTACCACCATCCTGTTGGGAGTTTTCATTGCGCTCTATATTCCCGAAGATTAGCTACTTTACGCTGACTTTACTGCTGACCCTGTATTTTACCTTTATCGTTAATCTGCCGATTTTGCTGCATTTTTATCACATCTTACATGCACTGCCCGCGTACAACCTGGCTTTTGCCCTGAGCATTCCGGTTGCGCTGTTTGCCGCACTGAACTTTGTGTTCACCCCTTTCAGCTTTCGTCCATTGCTTAAGCCGTTCTTTATTATCGTGCTGCCGGTCAGTGCCCTCGCCAGTTTTGCGATGATGACCTTCCAGGTCGTATTTGATCGCGGCATGATCGAAAATATTCTCGAGACGCAATCGGCTGAAGCGTCGTCTTACCTGAATCTGAAAGTGATACTGTGGTTTGTCTTCACCGGCGTTTTGCCCGCTATTTTGCTTTTCCTGACACCGGTCAGCTATGAAAAAACGCCGTTACGCCGTCTCGGTGTCCGTCTGGTGTCGATGGTGATTTCATTGCTGGTGGTCGCCTCCATTGCCGGGATTTTTTACAAAGATTACGCCTCTGTGGGCCGTAACAACCGCACCCTGAATCTGGAAATTGTGCCGACAAACTACCTCTACAGCGCGTTCCAGTACATCAATCACCGTTACTTCACGCCGAAAATGCCGTTCCAGACTATTGGCAACGATGCAAAACTGGTGCAGCAACCGGGGCAGAAACCAAATCTGGTGTTCCTGGTGATTGGGGAAACCGCGCGGGCGCAAAATCAGTCATCTGAGGGTTACGCCAAACCGACTAATCAGTACACACAGGCTATTCCTGACGTGGTGTTCTTTAATAAAATGACGTCATGCGGCACGGCAACGGCGATTTCTGTGCCGTGCATGTTCTCGGATATGAAGCGCACCCGCTACGACGCCAACCGCGCCCGTAACAGTGAAGGCTTGCTGGATATCCTGCATAAAGCCGGTGTTTCGGTGTTCTGGAAAGACAATGATGAAGGCTGTAAAGGCGTATGCGACCGTGTGCCGAATATCACCATCGATACAAAAAAAGACGGTAAATACTGTGATGGCGATACCTGCTACGACATGGCGCTGATGCAGAATATCGATGACGACATCAAACCTGACGGCAAAAATACGCTGATTGGCTTACATCTGATCGGCAGCCACGGCCCGACGTACTACAAACGCTATCCGCAGGAATTCCGTAAGTTTATGCCTGACTGCCCGCGCAGCGATATTGAAAACTGTTCTCAGGAACAACTGGTGAATACCTACGATAATACCCTGCTTTACACGGATTACACGGTGTCGCAGGTGATTGAGAAGGCGAAGCAGTATCAGGATAAGTACAACGTGGCCGTGATTTATCTTTCTGACCATGGCGAATCGCTGGGTGAAAATGGCCTGTATTTGCACGGCACGCCTTACAGCGTGGCACCGGCGCAACAGACACACGTGCCGATGCTGTTCTGGTTATCCAGCGGTTATGTGAAAGCGCAGGGAATTGATCTGCAATGCCTGAAATCGTATGCCGTGAACAAAGACGTTTCACAGGATAACCTGTTCCACACCGTGCTGAGCGCGATGGACGTGCAAACCTCGGAACGTGATCCGCAACTGGATATTCTGGCAGCCTGTCGTACATCACAAAGGTAATCACGCCCCTGTTGAAACGGTTTGCTGCCAGAACGTTATGGCAGCAAACCGCACTCCGTCAGAATGCTTTTTGCCAGCGTGCTGACCGTTTTATCAAACCGCTCAGATTCATTATCCATCACCATATACAAAGCCGTTTGCCGCACCGTTCTGGCTGATAATTCCAGTCGGCGGAGCAAACCGCTCTCCAGCGCTTTTTCCACACTTTCCAGCGGCAGCCAGCCGTACCCCACGCCCACCGCAATGGCTTCCATCGCGGCCCCGACGGTGGTGAATGTCCAGCTGGCAACAGGGCCGGATGACACATTTTCTGCACGCGGCGCGTGCCGGTCGGCCACGCTAATCAGCGGAAAACGCGCCAGATCCTGCGCAGTCAGCGGAACGGTGAGGCTCATCAGCGGATGATCGCTTTTGGCCACCGGCACAAAATCCACGTCGAGCAGGAAGCGCCCCTGTATCGCATTTTCCGGTGCCAGTGTGGTGATGTATAAATCCGCTGATCGTTCATTTAATTGCTTAAGGCTTTCGCCGCGCAGAATTTCTGTCAGATGAACACGGGTATCGGGAAACTGCTGCTGAAAATTTTTGAGTGCGCGAAACAGACGGTATTTGGGAAAGACACTGTCGACAACCAGGCTCAGTTCGGTGCGCGTCCCGTCTTTCAGCCCGGCGGCACGGTGCTCAAGTTGCAAAAAGGCGGAAATCAGCGGCGTGGCCTGCATCAGCAACGCCCGCCCCTGTTCCGTCAGCGTCGCTTTACGGCCATGAATCTCCAGCAACGGCAGACCGAGACGTTCCTGTAACCCACTCAGGGCATAACTGACGGAAGACTGACTGCGGTTCAGTACCTCTGCGGCCTGCGCGTAACTTCCTTGTTCAATCACCGTTTGTAATACCACCCACTGCTCAAGTGTGGTGCGTGGAAGTGCCATATTTTTACTCCCTTTAGGTAAAACACATCGGAATTTTAGATTATTTCCATCTGAAATCAGCGTTTTTTTATCAATTTTTTAGCGCGTAATATTCTCCTCATCGAAACAAAACATTTCACCTGTTACTGCGTTAAGGAGAATTACCATGAGCAACTTTGATAAACATGACCTGAGCAATTTCATCGGCAAACACGTTGTTTACACTTACGACAACGGCTGGAATTATGAAATCTATGTGAAAAATGCCGAAACGCTGGATTACCGCATCCATAGCGGGCTGGTCGGTAACCGCTGGGTGAAAGACCAGAAAGCCTATATCGTGCGTGTGGCTTCTGATGTGTACAAAATTTCCTGGACAGAACCGACCGGTACAGATGTCAGCCTGATTGTGAATCTGGGGGACAGCGTGTTCCACGGCACCATTTTCTTCCCACGCTGGATCATGAACAATCCGGAAAAAACCGTGTGCTTCCAGAACGAACATATTCCTTTGATGAATGCTTACCGCGATGCCGGACCCGCTTATCCGACTGAAGTCATCGACGAATTCGCCACCATTACCTTCGTCCGTGACTGCGGCGCCGACAATGACACCGTGATCGACTGCGCTGCCAGCGAGTTACCGGCTAACTTCCCGGACAATCTGCGTTAATCGTTAACCCGCAGACATAAAAAAACCGCAGTCATGAC
>NZ_JYDF01000041.1:0-30731 GCF_003263525.1 Rahnella sp. NRRL B-41462
TTTTTCTGCCGGCGCAGCCTTCGGCTGTTCAACCGGTTTTGGCTGTTCAGCAACGGCCTTCGGTTGCTCAACCGGTTTTGGCTGTTCGACCGGCTTCGGTTTCACCGTTGGCTTCGCTTCCACCATCGGTTTCGGTTCGATCACTTTGGGTTTTTGAGGAGCAGGCTGCACCGGTTTTTTCTGCTCAGGCAGTGTGGTGACCGGCGGCGCTTCTATCGTGGTATTACCCGGCGCCACATTGCCATGATTGGCGGCGTTGGTGTTATTGGCAGGACTTGTATCGTCCTGTTCACCATTCATCATCTGATCGGCACCTTCCGGCGGCTGAGCAGGCAAAGATTGCGTGACCGGTGGCACCGAGTCCTGTTCCTCAACATCACCCGGTTTTGGCACCAATGGAATAGACGCAAATTCGTCTTCGTAATGCTTTTTCTTGCCGTCGAGTAAACCAGGCAAAATGATGACACCCAGTGCCACCAGAATGACCGTCCCGACCAGACGATTTTGAAACTTACTTGCCACTGGTTTTCCCCGTGTCTATAGCATCCATTACGTGAGCTACGGTATGGAACGAGCCGCAGACAATCACAATATCCTGAGGAGCCGCCTCCTGCATAGCCTGTTTCCAGGCAGACTCCACATCATCAAACTGGCGCGCCTGCGGCAGATGGACGGTCAGTTCTTCGACACTGGCCCCGCGCGGGCCTTCCAGCGGCGCGCAATACCATTCATCCACCTGCGGCGACAGGCAAGCCAGCGTACCGGCAATATCTTTGTCTTTCAACATTCCGACGACGGCACGCACTTTGCCACCCTTTCGCGGCTGTTCCGCCAGACGTCCGGCCAGATACGCTGCCGCATGCGGATTGTGCGCGACATCCAGGATCAGCCTTGGCGATTCACTCACCGTCTGGAAACGTCCCGGCAAAGCAGCGCGCTGTAAACCGCTGCGCAACGCGGCTTCAGGGATATCCAGTGTTGAATAATGCAGTGCAGCCAGCGCGGTCGCGGCGTTAGCCAGCGGTACATTCGGCAACGGTAAACCTTCCAGCACGTTAACCTCATTACCTTCTTCCCGCGCTGCCCAGCGCCACTGTCCGGCATCCGCAGAAAAATGCCAGTTCACATCGCGGCGGTGTAAATCCGCATGTTTTTCCTGCGCAACCGCAGCAATGGATTGTGGCATATCCGGCTCACCCACCACGGCCGGTTTACCGGCGCGGAAAATACCGGCTTTTTCGCGGCCAATACTTTCGCGGTCAGATCCCAGCCAGTCGGTATGATCCAGCGCAATACTGGTGACGACAGCCACGCTGGCATCGACAATATTAGTCGCATCCAGACGACCGCCCAGCCCGACTTCAAGTATCACCACATCCAGCTTAGCCTGTTTAAACAGCTGCAACGCCGACAATGTGCCGTATTCAAAGTAGGTCAGCGAGATATCGCCACGGCCAGCCTCCAGCCCCGCAAAAGATTCGCAATGCGCAGATTCCGCTAATTCTTCCCCCTGAATACGGACACGTTCAGTGTAGCGCACCAGATGCGGGGAGCTGTAAACGCCCACACGGTAACCCGCCGCCATCAGGATGGATTCCAGCGTCGCGCAGGTGGTGCCTTTACCATTAGTTCCGGCCACGGTGAAAACCAGCGGCGCTGGCGTCAGTAAGTCGAGTTTGGCGGCAACCGCTTTGACCCGGTCAAGGCCAAGCTCAATAGCCTGAGAGTGGAGATGTTCAAGATAATAAAGCCACGTGGCCAAAGGCGACGTGGCTTGGGGAATAAGTTGATTTTGCATGAGTCCCGTTCAACCTTGTCAGGTTCACTTCGACACTACATCACCAGACTGTGACAGCAGGCAATGCCCTCTTTGTCAGATCACACCAACAGAGTAAAAGCACGGCTGTCTGTTTTGCAGAAAAACAGTGTGGGCGGCACAACACGCGGTGGCCGCCCGAATAACTGACCGGCGTTTACCCTGTTCGATCAGGCATCCTGGTTGTCAGCGGCAGAACCGTTGACAGCAACATGGACGTCAGCCACTTTCGGCTCCGGTTGCCCGGTCAGTTTCGCCAGAACGCTGCCCAGTTTGGCGCGCATTTCCGGACGACGTACGATCATATCAATCGCACCTTTTTCGATCAGGAATTCACTGCGCTGGAAGCCCGGCGGCAGTTTTTCACGAACGGTTTGCTCGATAACACGTGGACCGGCAAAACCGATCAGCGCCTTCGGCTCCGCGACGTTAATGTCACCCAGCATTGCCAGACTGGCAGAAACACCGCCCATCGTAGGGTCAGTCAGTACAGAAATGTATGGCAGGCCACGTTCCTGTAACTTCGCCAGTGCTGCACTGGTTTTCGCCATCTGCATCAGCGACATCAGCGCTTCCTGCATACGGGCGCCGCCACTGGCAGAGAAACAGACCAGCGGGCAGTTATCTTCCAGTGCCTGCTCAACGGCACGCACAAAACGTGCCCCCACGACGGACGCCATTGAACCGCCCATGAAAGCAAATTCAAACGATGCGACCACGATTGGCATGCCAAACAGCGTACCTTTCATGACGACCATGGCGTCTTTTTCGTTGGTTTCTTTTTGTGCTGCAACCAGACGATCTTTGTATTTCTTGGAATCTTTAAACTTCAGAACATCTTTAGGCTCAAGCTCACTGCCTAACTCAATCTCACTGCCCTCGTCCATGAAAGTGGACAGACGCATACGCGCGGTAAGGCGCATATGGTGGTCGCACTTAGGGCACACCATGAGATTGCGCTCAAGCTCGGCGCGGTAAAGGACCTGCCCGCAGCTGTCACATTTAGTCCAGACGCCCTCAGGAATACTTGCCTTACGGGTTTGCGAGTCAGTGCTCTTACTAAGAATTCGTTCAATCCAGCTCATCGATAACCTTTCTGTTTGAACCCGGCCGAAGCCAGTCCGCTGTTCATGCTGTAACAAGTCCCCTGAAACCTACCCAAAATCGCCTGTGTACGGGGTGATAAAAAACCTCACACACCGCGCCACAGAAGGGTTGTTCGCAGGAACAGACCATAAATTGTCGCTCATTAAACCATAACGGCCAGACACTGTGGATAAAAAACTGGTCCTACCCTCAGGTTTAATGCCTTAAATTTTAAAGCGCTTGCGTAAAAAACGTACGGAATTAATCCTGTTGACGCTTTTCTTTGGCCGCTGCGCGTTTGTGCCGCCAGATTTCAATCACACCCGGCAGGATGGAAACCACAATGATTGCCACGATCAGTAATTTCAGATTTTCCTGAACAATCGGCAGATCGCCGAAAAGGTAGCCAGCATAGGTAAATAACAGCACCCAAACCAGTGCACCAATCACGTTATACGCAGCGAAATGGCGGTAAGACATATGCCCCATACCGGCCACAAACGGTGCAAACGTGCGGACGATCGGCACGAAGCGCGCAAGAATAATCGTTTTGCCGCCATGTTTCTCGTAAAACTTATGCGTCTTGTCCAAATAACTGCGACGGAAAATCTTTGAATCAGGATTACTGAACAGACGTTCACCAAAGACCCGTCCGATAGTGTAGTTCACCGCATCGCCGAGTATCGCCGCAATCGCCATCAGGAACGCCATCAGATGAACGTTCATGTCGTTGCCCGGCAACGCCGCCAGCGCACCTGCTACGAACAATAATGAGTCACCCGGCAGGAAAGGTGTCACCACCAGACCGGTTTCGCAGAACAAAATCAGGAATAAAATGCCGTAAACCCAGATGCCATACTGCGCAACCAGCTCCGCTAAATGCACATCAATATGCAAAATAAAATCAATGACAAAGTGAATAAAACCCATTTGATTTTCCACCTCTTTCCGGTTTAACAGCCCATTTAAACAATCGCTTGATCCGTTCCTTAATCTTCGAGGAACAGGGGTCCCATATTCACCTGAGGCAGCGCAAATTTCTCAGGGTAATCCACGCAGACCAGATATAACCCTTCAGGCTTGCCCGTAGCTGCCGCAAGATTGCGATCTTTCGCTGCCAGTAGCTCCCCCATCCAGCCAACAGGCTGATTACCGGCACCGATTTCCACCAGGCTACCCACGATGTTGCGCACCATGTGATGAACAAACGCATTAGCCTTGATATCGACCACCACATAGCTGCCGTGACGGCTCACATTCACATGCATCACATAACGCCACGGCGTACGCGACTGGCACTGTGATGCACGAAAAGACGTGAAATCGTTCTCACCCAGCAACGCCTGACCGGCAAGCTGCATTTTTTCGACGTCGAGCGGCATGTGAACATGGGTCACGCCGGCATGCAAAATCGCTGAACGGTAACGGTTGTTATAAATAACGTATCGATACCGGCGGGCGGTGGCGCTGAAACGGGCATGAAAATCCTCGCCCACATTCGCACACCAGCGCACAGCGATATCTTTGGGCAAATGGGTATTCACCCCCATCGTCCATGCCGCGTCTTTGCGCAGCACCGGCGTGTCGAAATGCACCACCTGCCCCGTTGCGCTGACGCCTGCGTCTGTACGCCCGGCGCAAAACACGACGATCGGTGCATTGGCCACACGGCTCAGTGCTTTTTCCAGACACTCCTGCACGCTGGCGACGCCCTGCTGACGCTGCCAGCCAAAATAGGCACTGCCGTCATATTCAATGCCTAACGCCACACGTCCGGCAACCGGTGCGGTGCTGACGTCAGCGATCACTTCATCGGACATAATCAGTACCAGTACTCGTTAATCAGCTTCTCTGCGGTTTCCACCGCCATCAGTGCGCCGCCAAAACGGACGTTGTCAGCCACTGACCAGAATTGCAGTAACTCAGGAATGCCGTAGTCATTACGGATACAACCGATGCTCAGATTGGCATTACCGGACGCATCACTGACCTGCGTCGGGAAATCATCTTCATCGCTCAGATTAATATCATCAATGCGTTCGAGTTCAGCGCGCGCTTCTTCCGCTGACAGCGGACGCAAACCTTCCATATGAACCACCTGCGCGTGACCGTAAAACACCGGCGACTGCACGCAACTGACAGAAATCGGCAGCCCATCGTCCTGCAACACCTTGCGAACCTGATCCACCAGGCGGCGTTCCTGACGCACACTGCCCTCTTCATCACTGACCAGCGGTAACAGGTTAAACGCCAGTTGTTTGCTGAAAATGCCTTCTTCTGCCGGAATGCCGTTCAGCAGACGGGCGCTTTGCCCGGCCAGATCGTCAACCGCGGCTTTGCCCAGCGCAGAAACGGAAAGCAAAGAAGTGACATGCAGACGCGACAAACCGGCCTGTTCGGTCAGTGGTTTGATGGCGGTCAGCAGTTGGCTGGTCAGGCTGTCGGCCACGGCCACGATATTGCGGTTGCGGTAATGAGACAGTGCGTCAGGGTTCACGCCCGGCACCACCAGAGGAATATCATGTTCAAGAGAGAACAGGCCGCTGCTGTCGATGACCAGACAGCCCTGATTTGCCGCTTCTTCGGCATACAAGGCAGAAGCCTCAGAACCCGCAACAAAGAACGCCAGTTGGACCTGCGACCAGTCGAACTCAGATGCCTGTTGTACGCGCAGACTTTTGCCGTTAAAACGCACGGTCTTACCGGCGCTGCGTTCACTTGCCAGCGGGAAGAGCTCACCAACCGGGAACTGACGATCAGCCAATAATTCCAGTAACGCATCACCGACTGCGCCCGTTGCGCCAAGCAGCGCAATATTCCAGCCATCAGACATGTTGGTATTCTCCAGAAAATAAAAGTACAAAATACAAGGGGCGATGATGATCACCGCCCTGTTTGCAAACGTGTTATCACACCACTCGCGGCGAAAAAACTTAAGGCCGTTTTAAGCAGTGGCTAACTGGCTGTTAAAGCCCAGTTTTTTCAACACACCGGCGGTCGCCGCATCGTCGCAAATCACCCGTAAAGATGACCACTCACGACGTTCTTCATAGAACTTACGCAGCTTGTCGAATTCGCCCGGTTTTCCGGCGACACGGCGCAAAGGCCGGTCATCGCGGCGCACATCATACACTAAGTGAATAAGACGCAGCAGTTTGGCTTCGCTCAGCGCGCCACTCAGCGTCACTTCGGCAAATTCAGGCGCAGGGAGTAATGATTCCGGCGGCACCGTTTGTGGCTGACCGATAAACTGACTGAATGCTTCGAACACCTGTGTGGTGCCGCGTGCTTTCCCTTCCAGGCTGTAACCGGCGATATGTGCCGTGCCGATAGCAACTTTATCCAGCAACGCTAACGACAAATCAGGTTCCGGTTCCCAGACATCCAGCACAGCCGTCAGTTTTTTGCTGCCATTCAGTGCGTCGAGCAGCGCGGCGTTATCCACCACCTCACCACGACAGGCGTTAATGAGGATCCGGTCAGCGGGCAGACGCGCCAGTAAATCCGCATCCACCAGATGATGTGTGGCATAAGGGCCGGACATATTCAGCGGCGTATGGAACGTCAGGATATCGGCTTCAGCGACCAGCTTCTCAAGCGGCCAGAATTCACCGGCATCACCCCGATCGGCTCGCGGCGGATCGCACAATAACGTGCGTACACCCAGCGCTTCAAGGCGGGTATTCAGACGTGAACCGACGTTACCGACACCAATGATCCCGACCGTTTTATCGCGCAGATGGAAACCGTCGCGCTGAGCAAGGATCAGCAAGGATGAGAAAACATATTCCACCACGGCAATGGCATTACAGCCGGGCGCGGCCGAGAAACCAATCCCTGCGCTGGCAAGCCATGCATCATCAACGTGATCGGTGCCCGCCGTGGCGGTACCCACAAATTTCACCGGTTTTCCCGCCAGCAAACTTTCGTTCACTTTGGTCACAGACCGCACCATCAACGCATCGGCATCATTCAGGGCATCTTGCGGGATAGGACGGCCAGGTACGGCCTGCACGTTCCCCAACCGGCTAAAAAGCTCGACGGCATACGGCATATTTTCATCAACCAGGATTTTCACGTTTGTCTCCGGCAGCATGGCCTAAAGAAAGAATAGAAAATAAAGAGGGCATTGATTTTGCCACGATACCGGGCCAGATCCCAACTTTCAGGGCACAGGTTTACCTGTCGTTACGAAAACGCTGCGGCGTGGTGCCGGAAACCTGCTGGAACATGGCGATAAATGCCGAAGACGAGCTGTAGCCCAGATCAAGCGCGACTTCCTGCACCGTTTTCCCCTGCTCCAGCAATGAGACCGAATGCAGGAAACGCAACCGCTGACGCCATTGGGCAAAACTCATCCCCAGTTCCTGCTGGCAACGCCGCGACAATGTTCGTTCGGTGGTATACACCTGCTTCGCCCATTGCGCCAGCGACGTATTATCCGCCGGGTTTTTCTCCAGTGCGCTCAGAACGGGGGCCAGTAATTTATTTTCCGATGTGGGTAAATAGGTGTTCTGACGGGGTGCCAGACTGATTTGATCCAGTAAAACGCGGCACATACGCAGATCCGTTTCACTCTGCGGCTCGGTCATATTCCGTGAGAAACAGTCATCAGCAATGGCGTTAAAAATGGCCGTCGGCGTCAGCAGGCAAGGCCCGGCGGGCAGATGGGTATCCAGCTCAGGCGCGATATCAATGACGCAAAAACGCGTGGTTTTACGGTTATAGCTTGAATGCTCAACCCCTGCGGGCACCCAGATAGCGAATTCACGCGGGGCCAGATAACGCTGTCCGGCTACGCGCATGGCAAGAACGCCGGATTTCACGCAGATAATCTGGCTCCACGGATGTGAATGCTCAACATACTCAGAATTCCCCTCCACAATTTCCCCGCGAAAAAGCAGGGTCACCGGCATCTTTTCCGGTAACGGCGGGTAATATCGGGGCAAAGAACTACGGGGCGCGGGCATAAATACCTTTTGTCTGTGAGCAACACGAGGATTGTCTGAATTACGCGATCAGTTGTCTGATTATCGTTATATATAACAAATAAGACAACCGTACACTGACGTGACGATTTACTCAGGAATAATATTCAATGAATGTGCTCTTTCCCCTGCTCGCCGTCCTGATCTGGTCGCTGAATGCTGTTGTCAGCAAAGCCTCGGCCAGCGCGATTGATCCTGCCGCCATTTCGTTCTACCGCTGGCTTCTGGCATTGCTGACGCTAACGCCTTTCGTTCTGCCCGGCATGCTGCGCAACCTTCAGGTGGTGAAACAATACGGGTGGAAACTGCTGATCCTCGGCCTGTTGGGCATGGTGCTGTATCAGAGTCTGGCTTACTACGCCGCACACAGCGTCAGCGCACTGTTTATGGGTATCCTGAATTCACTCATCCCGCTGCTGACCGTGCTGATTGGCCTGTTTGTGCTCAGTGTGGTCCCGACAGTGGGTGTGGCGCTGGGCAGTATTATTTCCCTCGGCGGTTTAGTCTGGCTGGTCAGTGCCGGGGATCCGGCGCAGTTGCTGCAACACGGCATCGGCACGGGCGAACTGATGATGTTTGCGGCTTCGGCCTCCTACGCGCTGTATGGCGTGCTCACCAAACGCTGGGCGATCCCGCTGCCGAACTGGCAGTCGTTGTATGTGCAGATCATTTTCGGCGTTTTATTGCTGCTGCCCAACTTCCTGCTCGCGAAGGATGTCAGCCTGACGGCACATAATATTCCGCTGGTGCTTTTCGCCGGGATCCCGGCGTCAATTATTGCGCCATTTTTGTGGATCCAGGGCGTGATCCGTTTGGGTGCCAATAAAGCGTCGATTTTCATGAATCTGTCGCCGATTTTCACTGCGGTCATCGCCGTACTGTTTCTGCACGAACAGTTGCACAGCTACCATCTGATTGGCGGAGGTATCACGCTTGCCGGGGTCATTCTGGCACAGCGTTTGCGAAAGCCGCTGTTCACCCGTAGCGCGTCCGCGAAACAAAAATAAATTATCTCAATCGTATGCCATCTTCACTGAAGAGGGTGGCGCCTTCCCTCCACTTTCTGCTTTCGCGCCCCGCCAGACGTTTTTAGCGGCTGTTTTAGGAAACAATATCCTGAAGAATCTTTCTCAGCCTGCTATTCACTGTGTCGATTAAAACACTTTGCAGGTATGATGAGGCGCTTCCGCGCTCTGCGCCGTGCTTTTTACTTATCATTGAGTTTAAGCGACGTTTTAAATTTCCAGCGAAGGACGGTGATATGCAACCTTTGAGCGGCCCGGGCATGCCGGTTGGCGACAACAGAACACAACCCCAGGGTCAGACCGTTCCGGCTAAAGCAGGTACTGAGCTGCCATTAACGCCGGTACAGCGCACCACGCTGGAAAAACTGATCGTCAAACTGATGGCACTGACGCCAATCAAATCTGCTGAGATCTGGGCCAATTTGCGCCACGATCTTGCGTTGCCTCACGGTGCAGAAATCACCTCACAGCAATTCCCGCAGGCCGAAGCGCTGTTGCAGGGAAAACTCTCGCAGGCGCAGGACAGCCATGCCTCACGCCAGCTGATGCTGCAACTGACTGAGCTGCTGCCGCAGGGTAATAACCGGCAGGCGGTGAGCGATTTTATCCGCCAGAATTTCGGTCATACCGTACTGAGTCAGCTGACGCATCCGCAGTTGCAACAGGTGCTGGATCTGATCCAGACCCGTCAGATGAATATCCCGCAGCCCCAGCAGACGCCGGTCACCGATCGTCCGTTGCTGCCTGCCGAACACAACAGCCTGCAACAGCTTGTCACCCGCCTCAGTGCAGCCACTGGCGAAGCCCCGGTGAAAGTCTGGCAGGAACTGTTTACGCTGGTTGGCGTGAAAGTGGGCGAACCTATACCGGCGAAGCATTTTCAGGTGCTCAGCCAGTTTATGCAGGTGAAAGCGTCACTGAGCCAGCAGACCACAGCACCAACGCTGACCACATTGCTGAGCGTGCTCAAGCAACCGGCCAGCACCCATGAAATTCATCAGCTAACGGAATACGCCGAAAACCGTTTCAGTGCGACGCTTTCCACGCCGCTGACGCAGGTTCAGGTCAGTGATCTGATTGGTGTGCTGTTCAGCCAGCGGGTTGACCGTTCTCCACGCGCCGATGATACAGACGATACATTCACCACCGTGACACGGACCGATCCTCAACCGATCATGAATCCGTTTATCGCGATGTTGCCGCCGTCCATGCAGGCGATGGGCGGCAAGCCGCTGTTGTTTATCGCGTTCGTGGTGGTCGTACTGCTGTTGTGGTTGCTGTTTTAATCCTGCAATAACGCCCTATCAACAACCGCAATCTGGCGGCATTTGTTCCCGTGAGTACTGTCCGCGTTCTTCACCTGGCGTAACCGGGTGCTGATCGCGGATCCAGAAATCCAGCCCGCCAATCATTTCCTTTACCCTGAATCCAAGTTTCGCCAGTTTATACGCGCCCTGCGTCGAACCGTTGCAGCCAATTCCGTCGCAATACGTCACGTACACCACGTCTTTGAGAAGTTCGCGGGTGCTTTCTGCTGTCATCAGTTTATGCGGAAAACTGACCGCGCCCGGCACATGGCCGCGTACATAATGTTCAGCAGAACGGGTATCAATAACCACAATTGCGCTCACACCGTTTTGTAAATCCGCCGCGACATCGGCGGCATCAGTATAAAAACTCAGTTTCGACAACAAATACGCAGCACTGATTTCAGGTGACGGTGGGGCGAATCCCAAAACATAAGACTCTTGTTGCATAAACGCTTCCTCATTAAGTGATATGGCTGAAAACAGTTCCATCATCGCTGTTTTTGGTCTTATGATTAATGCCAATTTCAAGCCGATGATAAGACCCATTATGCCAGCACTGTCTCAGCCCTCTGCACTGATTACGCTTTTCGAAAACACAGCGACCAACGGTTCAGGCGCTGCGGCAGGTTTGCGTGACCGGCTGTGTGCTGCGTTGCGGCAGGCCATCAATTCCGGCGCGCTGGCTGGCGGAGAACGCTTGCCCTCTTCCCGCATCCTGGCCTGTGATCTGAAACTCTCACGGGTGACCGTGGAAGCCGCCTACGCGCAGGCAGAAGCGGAGGGCTATCTTCAGCGCCATACCGGCAAAGGCACCTTTGTCAGCCAGTCACTGCCCCGCGCTCCGTCCTCCCGAAACAGTAAAGTCATCCCACCGGGATTGGCGGGATTGTCAGCGCGCGGAGAGAAAATTGTCGCCACCGGCGGTTGTCGTGATCCGCAATCGCCCGTCGCCTTTGCAGCCGGTTCGCCTGATCTGCGCGCCTTCCCGCTGAAAATCTGGAAGCAAATTAGCGCCAGACAACTGCGGACTCAGGGCGAACGTCTGCTGGGATATGGCGACCCGCAAGGGTATTTGCCGTTGCGCGAGGTGCTGGCCAGCTATCTTCAGCAGTCACGCGGGGTCATTTGCAGCGCTGAACACATCCTGATCACCACCAGTTCTCAGCAGGCATTACAACTGCTGGCGATGCTGCTGATTGATCCGGCTGATAGGGTTTGGGTTGAGCAGCCGGGATATCCGGGCGCCCGCAACGCGTTTGCCAGTGCCGGAGCCGACATTTGCGCCATTGCGGTGGATGAGCAGGGAATGGCGCCGGAAGCTGATTCACCCGTGCCACGCCTTATGTACCTGACACCATCACACCATTACCCGACCGGTGTCAGCCTGAGTTTGTCACGCCGTTTACACCTGCTCGAATACGCGAAACGTCACAACAGCTGGATCATCGAAGATGATTATGACAGCGAACTGCATTACGACGGGCGACCGCTTCCGGCCATGCAGGGACTGGATAAACATCAGCGGGTTATTTATGTGGGGACGTTCTCGAAAGTTTTATTTCCGTCTTTGCGGCTGGCCTATGCCGTATTACCGCCTGCGCTGGTGGCGCCAATGGTGATGATGCGCACCGTGAATGACGGCCATTCTTCGCAACTGATGCAGGCCGTCACGGCGGAATTTATGCAGGCCGGGCATTTCGCTTCACATCTGCGCTTGTCACGTCAGCTTTACCATAGCCGCCGTGATCATCTGCTGGCGCAAATTAAGCAAAAGATTGAATGGCTGACACCTCAGGTGGCAGCCGGAGGGCTACAGCTCGCTGCCCGTCTGCCTGCCGGGCAGGAACCGCATTTCAGCGCCCTTGCCGCACAGGCTGGCGTTGAGACGCCACGGCTTTCACCTTTGTTTACCGCCAGCGCCGGTGTAGTGACACGACATCAGGACGGCTGGCTGCTGGGGTTTTCAGCATTAACCCCCGCTGAAATCACCGCCGCCGTGAACCGTCTGGCTTCGCTGCAGGTGCCCGTCATTTAACAAACAGCGTCAGCAATAGCCAGCCCGTGATGCCGCTGAACAGCAGGAACGGGAAAGAGTAATAGTGAAACCGCAGCCAGATCTTTTTGTCATTCGCCATGCGTAACGCGATGAGATTGGCCAATGAGCCTATCGCCAGCCCGAAACCGCCGGCATTGACGGCATAAGCCAGCAGCGGCCCGGAAGGTAAATAGTTGATCATCAGGATCGTCGCAGGCACATTGCTGATCACCTGAGAAAGCCCGATGCTCAGCAGATAATGTCCGTAATCTGGCAAGCTATGAATGTGGGTAAACGCAGGCTGCAGGGCATTCAACCCGACCAGTAAACGCACATCGATAAACATCACGATAAACACCAGGATCAGCGGCCAGTCGATACGCAGCAGAACATTCCGCGCCAGCAATAAAAAGCACAGGATCACCGCCAGCAACCCATACAACGCCAGCCCCAGATCGACACAGGCAATAAACACCACGTAAAGGACGACGCAGCTTACCAGCAGACGCTTGCGGAAAGGGTATCCCTGATTGTTCTCAATCTTTTTCAGGCTATGCGACGGAAAACAAAACCAGGTCACCAGCAATAATGCAGTCAGGGTTATCAGCGCCAGCGGTGTCATCTGCCCGATAAAATGCAGGAACGACTGACCGGATTTATTCCATAGCAGGATATTTTGCGGATTACCGATCGGCGTAAGCAGCGAACCGCCATTTACCGCCAGCGCTTCAAATATAATCAGCCGCGTCACCGGCAACGACGTCAGTTTCTTCAGCGTGATCGTCAGCGGAATCACGATGAACAGTGCGACGTCATTGGTCATAAACGTGGACAGCAGCGCCGCCGCAGTGACCAGAAACAGCGCCAGCCGCCGCTCATTGTCGATGGCGTTAATCATCTTACGGCCAACAAAATCAAAATAACCGCTGACCTCAACGCCCTTGGTCAGCATCAGCAAACCCAGCAAAGTGACGATCGTGTCCCAGTCCACAAACTGCGGGAACCGGCTGATTTTCTCCGGCTGGAACAGGGTCAGAATGACGCCAAGCAGGATTAACAGATGCAAAAATCTGTCACGTAAAAAAGGCTTCAATACAGAGCCAGATGCCGCCATCAACATGTTTTTTTCTTCTCTGATCAGAATGCGCTGACGTTACCCGAAGAATTTCGCCGCTGCCAGCGGATAACATCGATCAGCATAAAAATAAGTAAACTCGCACCCATCACGGGCAATGAAATTGCCAGACCGAGCGTGATCACCAAAATCGGGCATTGCAGGCTGAACGGCACCGACGTCCAGGTTTGTAGCAGAGTAACAACCGGATGACTACCGTCATTGCTGACAGTTCTGCGCAGCCACCACAGGCGATATCCCCAGGCAATCATCACGCAAAGTCCGACACCAAAAATCACCAGGATGGCCTGATTCCAGACGCCGAACAGAATCCCCATATGTGCATCCACGCCCCAGCGGGTGAGTTTGGCGAGCAACGGGAAATCAGCAAACCGCACGTGATCGACAATCTGCATTGAACGGGGATCGACGGACACCGCATCCACCTGCGTCGGCCAGCGGCGATCGACTTCCGTCACCGTCCAGGCTTTCTCCGCACTATACGTCGGACGGATTTCAATCTTGTTCGCCGCAATGCCAGACTCACGCGCCGCCTGTACCACTGCATCAAAAGTCTGTGCAGAAACAGCGACGGCTTGCGGCACAGCAGGCATTTTATGCGCAGACATGTCCATTCCCGGCATATCAGGCATGTCTGCCATCTGCGCATGATGTTCCGCATGTTCATCCACAGGTGCGGCGGCCGCCTGCGGATCCAGACTGGTTTTCACGGCAGGCGTCATCCAGCCCATATACGCGCGCAGCACACCGATATTGTCACCCGCCCATTGCGACCACGTCAGGCCGGTAGCGGAGAAGAACAGTAAGCCAGCCAGTAAACACAGGCCGAGCGTGCTGTGCCAGCGGCGACTGTGCTGCTGTTTTTCCGCTTTCCCGCTGACCTTACGCAACTGGCGGGGTTGACGGCGGCCAGTGAACCAGAGCACGACGCCGCCCAATGCCGCTACCCAAAGCCAGGAGGCGGCGAGTTCGCTGTAAATGCGCCCCGCATCACCGAGTAGTAAGCCGCGATGCAAATCATCCAGCCAGGTGCGGAACGGCAAAATGCCGCTGGTGCCGTACACCGTCATGTCCCCTTTCACCGCCAGCGTCACCGGATCGATGAAAATCGCCCGGCTTTTGGAGGCGCCCAGTAGCGGATCAGAAAACATGACCCGGGTGGTCTCACCGGCAGAAGGTGCCGGTCTGACCGCATAAATCTGTTTATCCTGGCCGGTTACGTTTAGCGCCGCATCAATCTGTCGGGAAAGCGGCTGCGGTTCACCGTGTGAGGAGGTGAAGAGCGCATCAGAATAGAGATAATTTTCGAACTGAGGGGTCAGCACATACAACGTACCGGTGAGTGCCGCGACAAAAATAAACGGTCCGACGAACAGGCCAATGTAAAAATGCACGCGGCGCAGCAACGCCAGAAAGGCCACTCGTGCAGGCATTTTTTTACCCGCGCTGGCAGGCAGGTTTGCAGGTTGATTCATAAATCTGATTTCCTGAATTTCAAATAGCACGCCGTCAACAGCGATAACAATCGCAGTTAACTTGAAAAAATTGATTCAGAGGCAGTTACAGAAAAACAGGCGGTGCGCGGGGTTGGGAATCCGTGAAAAACAGCGAAGGGATAAGACGTTGTATAACAGCGCGCGGAGGGGCACGGCTGGAAAAATCCAGCGACCACAGCATCGGCATGGCCTGTAAATCGAGCATCGGTAAATGCACCAGCAGCACGCAATAACCGCAGGCAGCATCGCTCATTTCACCGGAAAGCATCGCTTTCACCGCATCCTGCGGCGCTGATTTACAGGCTTGCTTCTGACAATGTTCCATCGATGATGCGTGATGGCCTGACATATTCATGTCAGCCATATCTGCATCCGGCATATCCATGTCCATATCGGACATCACCATGCCGGACATCATCATATGCTGCGCACCCTCAGCCACCAGCGATTTAGAAATCACCGGCGCAATAAACAACATCAGGATCGCCACTATCCCGAGCCAGGCCGGAACATGCAGATGTCGATGATGGATGTGTCTGAGTGAGAGCATTATGTCAACAAGGTGAAAATAAGAAGCGGCGAAATTGTACCTGAATTGTTGATAAACATATCCAAAATCATTCGAGTTGCATCAAGGCGGCGAGAGAATGAATCCTCAGGAGCTTACAAAAGTAAGTGACTGAGGTGAATGAACGAAGCCAACGCAGAGGCGGCCCGAAGGATGATGGATGTAAAAAAGCCCGCTCGGAAGCAGGCTTTTATTGACTAACTTAGCGACAGATTATTTGTCGTTTTTCAGCTTACGCATGACCAGCGTGGCATTGGTGCCACCGAAGCCGAAGCTGTTGGACATCACAGTCGTCAGCTCGCGCTGAGTGGGTTTAGTGATGATGTCCATGCCTTCGGCCTGCTCATCGAGATTCTCGATGTTGATGCTTGGCGCGATGAAGCCGTATTCAGCCATCAGCAAGGTATAGATCGCTTCCTGAACGCCTGCGGCACCCAGCGAGTGACCGGTCATGGCTTTGGTAGAAGACAGTGCCGGGGTTTTATCGCCGAACACTTCACGGATAGCGCCCAGTTCTTTCACGTCGCCGACCGGGGTAGAAGTCCCGTGCACGTTCACGTAGTCGATTGGGGTATCCACGCCGTTCATTGCCATTTTCATGCAACGCACTGCGCCTTCACCAGATGGAGCCACCATGTCTGCGCCGTCAGACGTTGCGCCGTAGCCAACGATTTCTGCGTAAATGTGCGCGCCACGTGCCAGAGCGTGTTCCAGCTCTTCGACAACAACCATACCGCCGCCGCCTGCGATAACGAAACCGTCACGCGCTTTGTCGTAGGTACGGGAAGCTTTGTCTGGAGTTTCGTTGTAGCTGGTGGACAGTGCGCCCATCGCGTCGAATTCGCACGCCATTTCCCAGCACAGCTCTTCACCGCCACCGGCAAACACCACGTCCTGTTTGCCCAGCTGAATCATTTCTACCGCGTTACCGATGCAGTGTGCAGAGGTGGCGCAGGCAGAACTGATGGAATAGTTAACACCACGAATTTTGAATGGGGTCGCAAGGCAGGCTGAAACGCCGGAAGCCATCGCTTTGGTCACCATGTAAGGGCCAACGCCGCGCAGGCCTTTGGCACGCATACCGTCGGAGCCCGCAACCTGATTGCGCGGAGAACCGCCGCCGGAACCTGCAATCAGGCCGGTACGTTCGTTGGAAACCATTTCAGGGGTCAGACCAGAGTCTTCAATCGCCTGTTGCATGGAAAGGTAAGCGTAGATCGAGGCATCACTCATGAAACGCACAATCTTACGATCGATGAGGCCTGCGGTGTCTAATTTGACATCACCCCAGACGTGACTACGCATCCCGGCATCTTTCAGCTCTTGCGAGAAGGTGATCCCAGAGCGACCTTCCTGCAGAGATGCAAGAACTTCCTGCTTGTTGTTACCGATGCTCGAGATGATACCCAGGCCAGTAATCACTGCACGTTTCATTTAATACCTCTTGTACTATTCACCATTTGGGATTTCGTCACGCACTCTAGCGTACAGTTGTACGCCGAACAAGTCCGATCAGCAATTCCTTGTGTAAATCGTGGTAAATTTGCGCGGGTGCAAATGCAGCGTTAAACTCCGGCATCGCCTTGAACTGAGAGAGTTTCACGTGAGCCATAACCCGATCACGCCCGCTGAATTAAGCTGGAACGAACAGGGTACACCTGTTTCCCGACATTTTGATGACGTCTATTTTTCCAATCAGAACGGCCTGCTGGAAACGCGTCATGTTTTTCTCAATGGCAATCATTTTCCGGCGCGTTTTGCCGATCACCCCCGCCAGTTGTGCATCATCGCCGAGACCGGTTTTGGCACCGGACTGAACTTTCTGTCGCTGTGGCAAGCCTTCGATGCGTTCCGCGAGGCGCACCCCGACGCTGTGCTGCAACGCCTGCATTTCATCAGCTACGAGAAATTCCCGCTGTCTGCCCATGATCTGGCGACAGCGCACACACAATGGCCCGAACTCGCCGCGTATTCCGCGCAGCTTTGCGAACAATGGCCGATGCCCTTTTCCGGCTGTCACCGGCTGCTGCTGGCGGACGGGCGCATCACGCTTGATCTGTGGTTCGGCGATGTGACTACCCTGCTTCCGGCATGTGACACCAGTATGAATCAGCAGGTCGACGCCTGGTTTCTCGACGGATTTGCACCTTCCAAAAACCCGGACATGTGGACGGAGGCGTTATTCCGTTCTATGGCGAAAATGACCCGCCCGCAGGGTACATTCGCCACTTTCACCGTGGCCGGTTTTGTCCGCCGCGGATTGCAGGACGCAGGTTTTGACATCAGCAAGGTGCCGGGATTCGGCGAAAAGCGGCATATGTTAGCCGGTGTGCTGCCGGCAAAAATTGATGTACCTCATCCCGCACCGTGGTATGTGCGCCCGGCGGCGAAAAATGCCACTGAATTCGCCCTTCTCGGCGGCGGCGTCGCCAGCGCCGTATTGTCGCTGGCGTTACTTCGCCGTGGCTTTGCGGTCACGCTGTATTGCGCCGATGAAAAACCGGCGCTCGGCGCTTCAGGTAACCGCCAGGGCGCGGTTTATCCGTTGCTCAATGGCCGCGGCGACACACTGGAAAACTTCTTTGCGCATGCCTTCACCTTCGCCCGCCGCCAGTATGCGCAGCTTGAAAAGCGGGATGTGCCTTTCGATCACGGCTGGAGTGGCGTCACGCAACTGGGTTATGACGAAAAAAGTCAGGGCAAAATTGACGGCATTCTCACAGGCGGCTGGCCGGAAGCACTGGCGAAAGGGCTGAGTGAAGAAGATGTGGAAGCGTTGTGCGGATTGCCATGCGGCAGCGGCGGCGTGACGTATCCGCTCGGCGCGTGGCTGTGTCCGGCAGAACTGACGGCTTCGCTGATTGCGCTGGCCGAAACGCAGGGCTTAACGGTGCATTATCGCCAGCGCGCGACCGCATTAAATTTTGACGCAGATTCGCAGTGGGCGCTGACCTTTGCCGATGGCCATGTTGCCCGTCATCAGGCGGTAGTCCTGGCGAACGGTGCGGACATTACAGATTTCAGCCAGACCGAAAAACTGCCGGTTTACGCGGTCAGCGGTCAGGTTTCGCATATTCCGACCACACCGGCGCTGAGCAAGCTTAAACAGGTACTGTGTTACGACGGCTATATGACGCCGGTCAGCCCGCAGAATCAGCATCATTGTATTGGCGCAAGCTATCACCGCGCCGACAAATGCACGGATTACCTTGAGGAGGATCAGCAGGAAAACCGCCAGCGTTTACTCAACTGTTTGCCGGATCAGCAATGGCCGCATGACGTGGATGTGAGTGAAGGCGAAGCGCGAAACGGCGTACGTTGCGCGACACGGGATCATCTGCCGATGATCGGCTCGGTGTCAGATTACGACGCATTGCTGGAAAGCTATAAAAAACTGGATCTGGATATTCAGCGTCATCGCCCGGTTGCAGAAGCGCCGGTGTATGAAAATCTGTTTCTGTTTGGCGCCCTCGGCTCACGCGGTCTGAGTTCCGCGCCGCTGGGGGCGGAAATTCTGGCGGCGCAGATTGCCGGTGAACCGCTGCCGCTCGACAGTGACACGCTGGCAGCACTGAACCCGAACCGGATGTGGGTCAGAAAACTGCTGAAAGGCCGCCCGGTCGAATCGCATTAACCCGCCACTTTTCAGGCAATAAAAAAGCGCAGCCGGTTAATCCGTCGCTGCGCTTTTTTTTACTGAAAAGAGATTACTGAGGGAGAGATGCCTGATACAGATTTTCCCACATCCCCTGCACCAGAAGCTGATCGCGCGGCGAAAGTTCACCGGCTTTGATGGCCTTGTCCAGACCGTCCTGAACACGGAGTTTCAACGCTTCGGCGGTGTGTTCACCGTTCTCTTCCGCTTCCGCCACCGCGACGGTCAGGTGGCCTCGCAGATAGCCACTGGCAAATAACTCATCGTCGCTGGCGCTTTCGACCATATCGTCGATTAGCGTTAAAATCCGCGTTTCAAATTCTGCGATCATTACTCTTCCTCTCGTGTTCAGTTCTTATTCGATCGGCTGCAATGCAGGGAAATCTGCAGGCGTCAACGGGGCCGTATTGTAAAACGATTGTAACGCTTTAATAAAGCGCGCCGGTCTTTCAGGGATACCCTGCTCCAGCATACGCAGCACTTCTTCGCGTACTTTGTTCTGGAAACCCACGCGGTCCGGCTCGCAATCGCCGCTGAGATTGTCACAGCTAACGTTGAAACGAAAACCTGCCGCCGCACAGAACAACCATTCGTAAGATTGTGGTTTGACTTCCACTTTCTCGAATTCACTTTGTGTTTGCGCATCGCGGCCATCCGGGCAATACCAGTAGCCGAAATCAACCCGTTTACGGCGTTCGGCCCCGGCCACGCACCAGTGGGAAATTTCATGCATGCCGCTGGCGTAATAACCGTGTGCGAACACAATACGGTTAAACGGTTCTTGTTCATCAGCAGGCAGATAGATCGGTTCGTCGTCGCCTTTCACTAAGCGAACGTTGAATTCCTCAAAAAAGCAGGAATCAAAAATGTCGATCAGTTGATGATAGTTATGTGTTGCAGTCGAATCAGACATAATTGCAGTGAAACTCGTTAAAGTAAGATCAGGGGCGACAATATACCCCTGTTTAAACGCGTGTTTTCATGACTTCGGGCAAGCATTCTGCTGCTCCGGACATTATAAATGCAGGCTTAACCACTGATGAATTTCAGCACCATGATTGTCGTAAATCAGCTTGCAGCTCATCACCACGGAAACGATAACCACCATCGGGCGGATCATCTTCTGCCCCTTACTGAGCACCATACGTGCGCCCAGTCGTGCGCCGATAAACTGTCCGGCGGCCATGACAAATCCCAGCACCCAGATCACTTTGCCGCCCAGTATAAAGAAGATCAGCCCGCCCAGGTTTGAGGTGAAATTCAGGACTTTCGCATGTGCCGTGGCTTTTGCCAGATTAAACCCGCATAACGTCACAAAAGCCAGTGCGTAGAAAGACCCTGCGCCGGGGCCGAAAAAGCCGTCGTAGAAACCCACGCAACCGCCGCCTACCAGTGCATACGGCAGAGCATTTAAGCGCCTTGCCCGGTCACTTTCACCCAGCCGTGGCGTCAGTAAAAAATACAAACCGATGCAGATGATCAGCAGCGGTAAAACCTGACGCAATATGTCGGCGCGCAGATGCTGGATAAGGATCGCGCCGATCACCGAACCGGTAAAGGTACAGGCAATGTTCAGCTTCTGATCGTTGAGATCCACCACGCCACGCCGCACAAAGTAAAGACTGGCAGAGAAAGATCCGCCGATCGATGACAGCTTATTGGTGGCAATGGCCTGCGCCGGTGACACACCTGCCGCCAGCAGCGCTGGCAGGCTGATCAGCCCGCCGCCACCTGCAATGGAATCAATGAAACCGGCAAACAGTGCAACGAAAAATAAAACAACCAAAACCCACGGGGCAACAATCAACCAGTCCATTTTTCTGTCAGCTCGCTATGCGTGGCGAAGGGTGAGTAAAACGTATTAAAGAACGTGTTTATCCAGCAGCGCCTGACACGAAGGCGGCAACGGAGGCGGCTCTTTTTTCACAGGGATTCCGCTGCCCGGCTTGGGTGGCAGGAACCAGCTTTGCAGCTCAGCGCCACAGCCATCACCCGGAGGCGGCGGTGCCTGATTTTCACATTCGAGGTTACCGACCGGACAACGCAGACGAACGTGCATGTGCGCGCGATGACCAAACCACGGACGCACCTTATGCAGCCATTCACGATCCGTTCCGGCATCCAGACAAAGCTGTTGTTTGATGGCCGGATTGACGAAGATCCGTACCACGTCTTTATCTTGCGCTGCCATTTTGATCAGCGTTTCGATCCGTGGCTGCCACTGAGCTGGCACAATGGATTTACCGTTGGCGCTGACCAGATCGATAGGCTGCGGCTTGAGCAACATCTGTTCGCTCCAGCGCTGACGCGGCAGTTGCAGCCAGATGTCCACATCCAGCCCGGACTGATGACTGGCGTGACCACTGCTAAAGCGCCCGCCAGCCGGCATCGCCATATCCCCGACCAGCATGGTGCCCAGCCCTTTTTGCTGAGCCTGTGTGCCCAGACGGGTGATGAACGCCAGTAAATCCGGCTGGCCGAAATAGCGACGCTGATCGGTACGCATTACCTGATAGGCCGGAGAGTTCAGCGGCAGCGGCTGTGCGCCAACCTGACAACCATTGGCATAACTGCCAATCGCTTGCGGCGTGCCGGAAATGGGCTGGGTGATTTTCTGCCACGGCGTTACGGCTATGGCAGGTGCGCAAAGTGCAAGCGCCAGAAAACTGACGCAAACAGCACGAAACGCAGGTAGCGTGCGTAAAGGATTCATCAGATAAATTACCAGCGTGGCACGGTGGAGTGGACGTCGCCGTTCTGAGCACGCTGACGCAGTAAATGATCCATCAGCACAATCGCCATCATTGCTTCGGCAATCGGCACAGCGCGGATACCGACACACGGGTCATGGCGACCTTTGGTAATCATCTCGACCTGCTCGCCTTCGCGGTTAATCGTACGGCCGGGAACGGTAATGCTGGAAGTCGGTTTCAGCGCCAGATGCGCTACAACCGGCTGGCCGCTGCTGATCCCGCCAAGAATGCCGCCAGCGTGGTTGCTTTCGAAACCCTTCGGTGTGATTTCGTCACGGTTCTCGCTGCCGCGTTTTGCGACAACCGCAAAACCGTCACCAATTTCAACGCCTTTCACCGCATTAATGCTCATCAGCGCGTGCGCCAGATCGGCATCCAGACGGTCAAACACCGGTTCACCAAGTCCGACCGGCACGTGATCCGCCACGACGGTGATTTTGGCACCAATCGAATCGCCTTCTTTTTTCAGCGCACGCATCAGTTCATCCAGCGCTTCCAGCTTGCTTTCATCCGGGCAGAAGAACGGGTTGGTTTCCACCAGATCCCAGTCTTTCAGTTCGCAGGTGATATCGCCCATTTGCGACATATATCCGCGCACTTTAACGCCGAATTTTTCCAGCAGATATTTCTTGGCAACCGCACCTGCTGCCACGCGCATCGCGGTTTCACGGGCAGACGAACGACCGCCGCCACGGTAATCGCGCACGCCGTATTTTTGCTCGTAGGTGTAATCGGCATGTCCCGGACGGAACACGTCTTTGATCGCGCTGTAATCCTGCGAACGCTGATCGGTATTCTGGATAATCAGACCGATGCTGGTGCCGGTGGTCACGCCTTCAAACACGCCCGAAAGAATTTTCACTTCGTCGGCTTCGCGGCGCTGCGTGGTGTAACGCGAGGTGCCCGGACGACGACGGTCGAGATCGTGTTGCAGGTCTGCTTCGGTCAGCGAAATGCCCGGCGGCACGCCGTCAATAATACAGCCCAGTGCCACACCGTGGGATTCGCCAAAAGTAGTGACGCGGAAAAACTGCCCAATACTGTTCCCTGCCATCACGGCTCCTTAACCATTATGTTGATTGTTTTCTGAATGACCGGCACAACACCGGTCATGATTGTCATCGATGACGGGTATATCAGTCGCGGTATGCGCGGAACTCTTCGGCACAATCGACGAGCTGCTGTTTAGTCAGCATAAAGACACCGTCGCCGCCGTTTTCAAATTCCAGCCAGGTGAACGGGATCTGAGGATACTGTTCCATCAGATGCACCATGCTGTTGCCCACTTCGCAAATCAGTACGCCGTTATCGGTCAGGTAATCCGGCGCGCAGGCCAGAATGCGGCGGGTCAGTTTCAGACCGTCGCTGCCGGAAGCCAGACCCAGAACCGGCTCGTGGCGGTATTCCTGCGGCAAATCTGACATGTCTTCTTCGTCCACATACGGCGGATTGGTGACAATCAGGTCGTATTGCAGCGGCGGCAATTCGCGGAACAGGTCAGAGCGGATTGGCGTGACCCAGTTCTCGATACCGTGCGTGTCGATATTGCGCTCCGCCACGGCCAGCGCGTCGGCAGAAATGTCGACGGCATCGACTTCGGTTTCAGGGAACGCGTAAGCGCAGGCAATGGCAATGCAGCCGCTGCCGGTACACATATCCAGAATGTGTTGGGGCTGTTCGCTCAGAATGCCGGAAAAACGGTTGCTGATCAGCTCACCAATTGGCGAACGGGGCACCAGTACGCGTTCATCGACATAGAATTCCATGTCACAGAACCAGGCTTTGTTAGTCAGATAGGCAACCGGAACACGCTCATTAACGCGGCGGATGACTCGTTCAACAATGCGGTGGCGCTCACTGGATGTCAGGCGCGCGGTGTGCATATCTTCAGGAATGTCCAGCGGCAAAAATACGCTTGGCAAGACCAGTTGCACTGCTTCGTCCCACGGATTATCGGTGCCGTGACCGTAATAGACATTGGCCGCGTTCAGGCGGCTGACGGTCCAGCGCAGCATATCCTGAATGGTATGCAGTTCACTGACAGCTTCGTCGACGAAAATTTTGTCCAATTTTATTCTCCAGGCAGTGCACGGGTTTTTAACAGACGTTTAACCCATTATTTGCCGCATAGTTTGCCACGAAGCCTGCCACAAATCAGCAGCTAGTCAACGCACTTGCGCGATGTCTCGAAGAATTTAACCCTGAGTTTTCTTTAAACCGCAGGGGGACGGAAGGTACACTGTCTGTATTGAACGAAAATGACGATAAAAAAATGAAGAAAAAACACCTGCTCAGCCCCGAGGAAGCGGCGTTATTCCGCGAGGCTGTTCCGGGCATCAAGCGCCTGAAAAACGATACGATTACTCACCGCCCGCTACGGAAAAAGGTATCAGAACTGTCGCCTAAAAAGCTGATTCAGGAACAGGTGGACGCGAGTTATTATTTTTCCGATGAATTCCAGCCGATGTTGCAGGAAGAAGGCCCGGTTCGCCATATCCGGCCTGACGTCAGTCATTTCGAATTGAAAAAATTGCGCCGCGGGGATTATTCGCCCGAACTGTTTCTGGATTTACATGGTTTAACACAGAAAGAAGCTAAGCAGGAACTGGGCGCGCTGATCGCCGCCTGCCGCCGCGAGCATGTGCATTGCGCCTGCGTAATGCACGGTCACGGCAAACATATTCTCAAGCAGCAAACTCCGCTGTGGCTGGCACAGCATCCTGATGTCGAAGCCTTCCATCAGGCCCCAAAAGAGTTCGGCGGCAACGCCGCTTTGCTGGTGCTGGTGGAGCTGGACGACAAAATCAGCTAACCGCGAACTCAACACCGATATCCAGAAACGAGAAAGGCACAGCAGAAGCTGTGCCTTTCTTTGTTTAGTTTTCCGTCCCGGAAAACTAAACCTTAGCCATCACCTGGCATGGGCTGAACTGCCAGTCGAAAGTCCCCTGCCCGGTTTCACCGTTCAGTTCAACACTTGCCATCGCGGAAGTGGCGAACATCGGGGGGCAAACACCCGGACACAGCTCTGCCACCAGATAACCGACCAGCGGCAGGTGAGATACCACCAGTACCGCGCTGACGCCGGTCAGCGCCAGATGCTGCAGTTCACTGGCGACCACAGCAGGATCTCCGCCCGGTGTCAGTTCTTTCAGAATATCAATCTCAACGTTTTCAGGCAGCGCCAGACACTGGCGCACTTTTTCAAGCGTCTGCTGCGCACGCAGGTACGGACTGACCAGAACGCGGTCAATTTTGACGCCACGGCCATTCAGCCAGGCAGCCATATGTACTGATTCGTCACATCCGCATTCGCTTAAGGGGCGAACTGAATCGCTTGCAGCTTCGAGAACTGCATCACCGTGACGCATGATTACAACTTGCATATTGCACCGCTTTTGTTAACAAAAATAGCGCCATACAGAAACGCCTTGCGTGCTGTATTACCCATTGCCCAGCATTTCAATCACTGTCTGATTGATGTCTCTCATTACAAGATAGCTGTCAGGCAGTACATCCACTTAACGCGCTGTGCCCACATGCTTTGCATGGTAAGCATCAGCGGTCGGGCATTTTGCCTGAAACTTCACGTAAAGAAAACGCTGTTTTTTACACCAACCCTTACCGCTTGTAAACTATTCAGGCGATTTTTTAACCACTCAGGTTGTAGATCAATCGCTTGGGATTGTTTCTGTACAAAGTCATTCCCACCATAAAAAAGATCCCGCGGGCATTTGTCTGACTGCAAGCATGAAGCATGATCCGTTCCAGATTCTCGCGAAACTCAGCAATAAGCAGTGACCACAATCACACTTTACTGACCTTATCGCCTGTCCCGCTATCTGAACAGAACCGTTCTCCCTGATGCGCCCGACGTAATAGCCCTTCGCATGGGGTGAAGCGCTCACCATACTGATGCGCCAGTCGCTCCAGTGTCTTCACCACACTGGCGATGCCCAACTGGTCCATGTAACGGAACGGTCCCCCAAGGAATGGCGGGAAGCCAATTCCGAACACGGCACCAAGATCGCCATCCCGCGCACTGCGGATCACGTTTTCATCCAGACAACGTACGGCTTCGTTGAGCATCAGCATCACACAACGGTGGGCGATCTCATCTTCTGATTGCTGCACTTTTGGCGTGACATTCAGCAGACGGTAAATCGCCGGATCGACCTGTTTCTTCTTCGTCGCCCGCCCTTTCTGCCCGTAAAGGTAGAAACCTTTACCGTTCTTACGCCCTTTTCGGTCGTCTTTCAGCACTGCATCAAAACCGGAGGGTGCGGCAAAACGCTCACCAAAAGCATCCACCAGAATCGGACCAATTTTTGTGCCGACATCAATGCCCACTTCATCCAGCAACTGGATGGGCCCGACCGGGAAACCAAAATTCACCAGCGCTTTGTCGATGTGATCGACCGGTTCACCAGCCAGTAAGCAACGCGCCGCTTCATTGATGTAAGGCGCAAGAATGCGGTTTACGTAGAATCCGGCACTGTCGCCCACCACAATCGCCGTTTTCCCCTGTTTCCTGGCCAGCGAGACCGTTGTCGAAATCGTCTGCGCACTGGTGCCCGCATGCGGGATCACTTCCACCAGCGGCATTTTATCCACCGGGCTGAAATAGTGCAGTCCGATCACCTGTTCCGGCCTGTCAGCCTGCTCTGCAATCTTATGAATGGGCAGAGAAGAGGTGTTTGAGGCAAAAATCGTATGGGGGGCAGCATTTTGCTCGATTTCTGCCACCATGGCTTGCTTGAGCGATAAATCCTCAAACACCGCTTCCACCACGATATCAATCTGCGCAAAACCGCTGTAATCCGTGGTGCCGGAAATCAGCATCATCTGCCGTTGCTGTTCGTTGCGGGTCAGCCTGCGGCCTCGCACCTTTTTCTCCAGCAAATCCCAGCTGTATTTCAGGGCATGACGGATGCCTTCGTGATTAATGTCTTTAATACGCACCGGCAGACCGGCTTTGGTGGCAGTCACATTCGCGATACCGCCGCCCATCAGGCCACCACCGAGAATACCTGCACGGCGAACCGGCAAGGGTTCGGCATCGCCACCCTTTTCTTTTTTCAGCGCGGTGGAAGCGAAAAACAGGCCGCGCAATGCCGCAGATTCCGGCGTCATCACCAGCTCCCCAAAGGCTTTAGCTTCCGCCTGATAGCCGCTACCACTGCCCTGATCCAGCCCGGTTTTCACCACATCTATGATTTTTTCGGTGGCAGGATAATTGCCGTGCGTTTTTGCCCGCGTCTGTTTGCGCACAAAATGGAACAGCAAACTTTTGCCCAACGGGCCACCGGCCAGACGCGCCTGCCACGGCAATGGCGGACGTGATTTACGTCCTTTTGCCACACGTTCCAGCGCCGTTTGCAGCAAAATAGAATACGGTACTGCGTCATCCACCAGCCCCATTCTCAGCGCCTGCTTCGCGCGAACACTGCGACCGGTTAACATCAACTCCAGCGCTTTAGGCGCGCCGATAAGCCGCGGAAGCCGCTGCGTACCCCCGGAACCCGGCAGTAAACCCAGTTGTACTTCCGGCAGACCGAGTTGCGTTTTTTCATCCAGCGAACACACGCGGGCATGGCACGCCAGCGCCAGTTCCAGACCACCTCCGAGACAGCTACCATGAATGGCCGCCACCACCGGCACGGAAAAGGACGCAATCTGCGACATCACCGTCTGGCCCTTTTGCGCCAGTTCACTGGCTTCGGCAGCGGTCCGGCAACCGGAAATCATCGTGATATCCGCACCGGCAATGAACGAGTCCGGTTTGCCGGAAATCAGCACCAGACCTTTCAGATTGGGATACTGCTGTGCTTTTTGCAAAATGGCACAGATTTGCTGAGCAAATTCAGCCCTTAAGGTATTCACTTTTTCACCGGGAACATCGATGGTGATAATCCCCACGTGTTCAGCAGTAAACATCAGAGAAAAAGCAGAAGCCGGTTCGGCAGCTTCCGTATCTGCCGGATTCAGATTTTCCATATTATCTCTCATTGCGCGGCCTCCAGAATCATTGCCGCACCCAGGCCGCCCGCTGCGCAAGCCGTCGTCAGCCCGTAACGGCCTCCCCGACGGCGTAATTCGTGCAGCGTTTGCGTAATCATGCGTGCGCCGGTGGCCGCAAAAGGATGTCCGTAGGCCAGTGAACCGCCCAGAACATTGAATTTATCCCAGTCTATTTCGCCAACTGCCTGACTGCGGCCGAGTTTTTCGCGGGCGAATTCATCACTGGCTAACATTTTGATATTCGCCAGCGTCTGCGCGGCAAACGCTTCGTGCATATCGATAAGATCCAAATCACCCAGCGTCAGCCCTGCGCGGTCCAGCGCCAGCGGCGTGGCATAAGCAGGCCCGAGAAGCATATCTTCCCAGACGTCGATGGCAGCAAATGCGAAACTTTTCAGGTAGCCGAGAGGTTCAAGACCCAGTTCACGCGCGCGGGATTCGCTCATCATTAATATCGCCGCCGCACCGTCAGTCAGCGGCGTGCTGGTGGCAGCGGTAACAGTGCCGTGTTTGCGGTCAAACGCCGGACGTAATTTGGCGTACTGGCTGATTTCAGAATTCAGGCGGATGTTGTTGTCTTTTTGCAGCACTTCGCGGTAAGGCGGAATCTGCGCTGCCATCACCTGCGAGCTTAAATAACCCTGCTCCCACGCCTGTGCAGCCAGCGTATGAGAACGGTGCGCCAGCTCATCCTGCTGCGCACGGCTGATATTGTGGCTTTTCGCCATCTGCTCAGCGGTATCCCCCATGCGCAGACCGGTAGAATATTCGGCTACTGCCGGCGGCACCGGCAATAAATCACGCAGTTTCAGTTTGCTGAAAATGGAAAGGCGCTGCGACAGAGTGCGCGCTTTATTAACATCCACCAGGGCGCGGGCGAGACGTTTGCTGACGCCAATCGGCAGTACTGAAGAAGAATCCGCTCCGCCTGCGATCCCGACCTGCACCATGCCGCTCATAATGCTTTCGGCCACGTTGGCGACCGCCTGAAAACTGGTGGCGCAGGCACGTGAAACGCTGTACGCATCGGTCGACACATTCATGCCGGTGCCGAGCACAATTTCGCGGGCGATATTCGGCGCTTCCGGCATCTGGACTACCTGGCCGAAAACCAGCTGGTCGATGTGCTTCGGGTCTATCCCACTTTTTGCCAGCAGCTCACTGACCACAATTTTGCCGAGATCGACAGCAGGAATGCCGTGATAAGCGGTGGCCTGTTTGGCAAACGGCGTGCGCAAGCCGTCGACAATCGCAATGCGATCGCCCTCACGCGTCACCAGTGGAATAACGTTATTCATACGAGCTCCTGAGAAAAATAGGGTCCTAAGAGGTCAGACCTGATAACTCAGTTTTAACTATGTATTTACATTTGGCAAAGTGAAAGGCAATGAAGTGCGAGCAACAGCAAATTTTTCTGAAATAAGAATGAGAAGAAAGGCGGCAGGCAGAAATAGCAGACAAAAAAATACCGCTTATTTAAGCGGTATTACAACTTCCCCTAAATAATTTGAGTCGCAGGAAGGCGGCAATCGAAGTAATCCCGATGAGCTGACATAAGTCAGTGATTCGGGTTACTGAGTGCAGCCAACGCATCTGCGGCTCAAAGTATGACGGGGATTAACGCAGCCCGAGCTGGAAGATCATGGTTTCAGCCTGACAGCTGAAAGTAAAATCGATATTCAGTTCAACACCGCCTGCTACTTTTTCGATACGGCTGGTGATTTCGCACGGCTCAGATTCTACGCCGCGGGCACGTTCGGTCAGGGCTTGCAGGGTTTCTTTCGCCTGGGCTTCGGTTTCGAAAACGCGGCTGTAAGAAGCAGTGCAATCAGTGTTGTCCATGATGGTACCCACATCTACACAACAGCAGGCTGCGGTTTCTTCCGCACCACATTTGTTGATGGAATGCAGAGGTTGAGTGGATTTAGAGGACATGGTTACGTCAGACATAATTTCTCCCCGGCACCAACGGCAACATCCACCGTCTGGCCTGTTTGCGAATAAAGTTTTATTTCCAGCCTGTATTTTACGCCACCTCTCTGACAACACACTAGCACTTACTTATTATGTGCCTTTCAGGTGATCCAGATCACGTATATGTAAGTAATCGATGATTACAGCGTTATTGTTCTCACTTTAACGTTTCTTAATTGAACTTTTATTGTTTGTTTTTTGTTAAGCAGATCCAATTTCTTGCATCAAATAAGAAATATCAACGAAACATTATTGCAACTTCACCACAGGTCAGACCTATACTTCGCTCACTGGTCTGATTTGTCAGACTGATAACGGACCCTACAATCCCGCGCTCATTGTTACTCCATGTAACATTGTTTGATAAAAAACATAAAATTGAGGTTTTGGTCATGAACCAGAAAAACCTGTTTAAAAGATCAGCTCTGGCAGCTGCAGTGGCAATTGTTTCCTCCAACGTATATGCAGCAGGTTTTCAGTTAAATGAATATACCGCTGCGGGTTTAGGTCGCTCTTTCTCGGGTGAAGGTGCCATCGCTGACACCGCGGCATCCGGGAGCCGTAACCCGGCAACCATGACCATGTTTGATCGTCCTTCCTTCTCCGCGGGCGCGATTTATATCGACCCGGATGTCAAAGTGACGGGCAACTCGCCGGTTACAGGTCAGAGCACTGATGCGGATAACATTGCACCAAATCAGTGGGTACCGAACCTGCACTTTATTATGCCGCTCAATGATCAATGGCCGTCGGTGCATCGGCTACGTCAAACTACGGTCTGGCGACAGAATTCAGCGATAATTATCCGGCAGGCCCGATCGGCGGCGAAAATCACCGACTCGCCATAGAGCGGCTGAGACTGCCAAGGC
>NZ_JYDF01000042.1:0-26833 GCF_003263525.1 Rahnella sp. NRRL B-41462
GCGCTTTGGAAGAAATTCAAGCCGGATTAGAACTCCATTAACTCGGCTTCTTTCTCGCTCAGAGCAACGTCGATTTTCTTGATGAAAATATCAGTCAGTTTCTGAATATCGTCCTGGGAACGGCGATCTTCGTCTTCGCTGATTTCTTTATCTTTCAACAGTGCTTTGGTTTTATCGTTCGCATCGCGGCGGACGTTACGGACAGAGACACGGCCCTGCTCTGCTTCGCCACGCACCACTTTGATCAAGTCTTTACGACGTTCTTCGGTCAGCGCTGGCAATGGAACACGAATTGTCGCGCCTGCAGAAGACGGGTTCAGACCCAAATCAGAGGTCATGATCGCTTTTTCAACAGCAGCGCTGATAGAGCGGTCAAAAACAGAGATTGCCAGAGTACGGGAATCTTCCACCGTCACCTGTGCCAGCTGACGCAGAGGCGTTGCTGAACCGTAGTATTCCACCATGATGCCATCCAGGATGCCCGGAGATGCACGGCCGGTACGGATTTTGCTGATATGCGTTTTGAATGATTCAACGCATTTTTCCATGCGAATTTCAGCGTCTTTTTTGATTTCGTTAATCACGTTGTGAACCTTTGAAAGCTGATTACCTGGCAGACCATAACATCAGTATAGTCCGTGAATACTCATGCCAGCAGAGGCTGGCTGAACGTAATGTTCAATTGTGAAGGATCACTCCGCTTTAGAAATCAGCGTTCCTTCATTTTCACCCATCACCACGCGACGCAGTGCACCAGGCTTATTCATGTTGAAAACGCGAATTGGCAGATTGTGATCGCGGGCCAGCGTGAAGGCCGCCAGATCCATCACTTTCAATTCCTGTTCCAACACTTCCTGATAGGTCAGTGTTTCGTAGAGTGTCGCTTCCGGATTTTTCACCGGGTCGGCAGAATATACGCCGTCAACTTTGGTCGCTTTTAATACCACATCAGCTTCGATTTCGATCCCGCGCAGACACGCTGCTGAGTCAGTGGTAAAGAAAGGATTGCCGGTACCGGCGGAGAAAATCACCACACGGTTATGACGCAGCAAGCTGATGGCTTCTGCCCAGCTGTAATTATCACAAACACCGTTCAAAGGGATTGCAGACATCAGGCGTGCGTTAACATAGGCGCGGTGTAATGCATCACGCATTGCCAGGCCATTCATGACAGTCGCCAGCATACCCATATGGTCGCCTACAACACGATTCATGCCCGCCTGTGCCAGACCCGCGCCACGGAACAAGTTACCGCCGCCGATCACAACACCTACCTGAATGCCGAGTTCGACCAGCTCTTTTACTTCCTGAGCCATGCGATCTAATACACTCGCGTCGATACCAAAACCTTCACTACCCTGCAGGGCTTCGCCACTGAGTTTGAGCAGGATACGTTGATAAACGGGTTTCGCATTGGTAGCCATGGTGTCTGTCCTAGAAGCAATGTGTCTTAATGGATAGTCAGTCTTTACATCATAGCGCTGTCTGAATGACATTCACGCACAATGTAATAGGAATTTGGGGCTGGATAAAACGGAACCGCCCTTTCGCAGCGGTTCCATTTTAGGGTGTATCAGATACTGATTAAGACTGTTTAGTCATTGCTGCAACTTCAGCAGCAAAGTCAGTCTCAACTTTCTCGATACCTTCGCCCACTTCGAAGCGGATGAAGTTAGTCACGTCAGCGCTATGTTCTTTCAGAACCTGGCCCACAGTTTTGCTTGGGTCGATAACGAAAGGCTGACCAGTCAGAGAAACTTCGCCGGTGAATTTCTTCATGCGGCCTTCAACCATTTTCTCTGCAATCTCTTTTGGCTTGCCAGACTGCATCGCGATGTCCAGCTGAACCTGGTACTCTTTTTCTACCACTTCGGCAGACACATCTTCAGGCTTAACGAATTCTGGTTTGCTTGCTGCAACGTGCATAGCAATTTGCTTAACCAGTTCTTCATCAGCGCCTTTAGCAGCAATCAGAACGCCGATACGAGCGCCGTGCAGGTAGCTGCCCAACACGTCGCCTTCAAGGATTTGAACGCGGCGAATGTTGATGTTCTCACCGATTTTAGCAACCAGCTGAATACGTTCTTCTTCGAACTGAGCTTTCAGGACTTCAACGTCAGTCACTTTGCCTGCAACAGCAGCGTCCAGTACTTTGTCAGCGAAAGCCTGGAAACCAGCATCTTTAGCCACGAAGTCAGTCTGGCAGTTAACTTCCAGAATCACGCCGAAGCTACCTTCGATTTTGGTTTTGATCACGCCGTCAGCAGCTACGTTGCCTGCTTTTTTCGCCGCTTTGATCGCGCCAGATTTACGCATGTTTTCAATTGCCAGCTCGATGTCGCCGTTAGCTTCAACCAGAGCTTTCTTACAATCCATCATGCCAGCGCCAGTACGTTCGCGCAGTTCTTTTACCAGGGCAGCGGTAATATCAGCCATTGTATTTTCCTCGATTATCTCAGTGCAAAAAGGGTTTTTGCGGTGAGATATTTCTCGCATTTAAGATAAGCAAAGGGGGCCAATAAAGGCCCCCTAACCAACATATTTCAATACCTGGTTAATAAGGGCTCTGCTGAGCTTGCCTTATTATTCAGCTTCTACGAAGCTTTCTTCTGCCTGAACAGCCAGATCTTGCGAACGGCCTTCACGAACAGTGGCAGCAACAGCGCTCAGGTACAGATTTACTGCACGGATTGCGTCATCGTTACCTGGGATAACAAAGTCAACGCCATCCGGATCGGAGTTGGTATCAACAATGGAGAATACCGGGATACCCAGGTTGTTAGCTTCTTTGATTGCAATGTGTTCGTGATCAGCATCGATAACGAACAGAGCATCAGGAAGACCACCCATATCCTTGATACCACCCAGGCTGTTTTCCAGCTTAGCCAGTTCACGAGTACGCATCAGCGCCTCTTTCTTGGTCAGCTTCTCGAAGGTGCCGTCCTGAGACTGAATTTCCAGATCTTTCAAACGTTTGATGGACTGACGAACTGTTTTCCAGTTAGTCAGCATGCCGCCCAACCAGCGATGGTTCACGAAGAACTGGTCGCAGTTGTGTGCAGCTTCTTTTACCGCTTCGCTTGCTGCGCGTTTAGTACCAACGAACAGGATCTTACCTTTACGGGAGGAGATCTTCTGCAACTCAGCCAGAGCTTCGTTGAACATTGGAACAGTTTTCTCAAGGTTGATGATGTGAACCTTGTTACGAGCGCCGAAGATGAATGGCTTCATTTTCGGGTTCCAGTAACGGGTTTGGTGACCGAAGTGAACACCGGCCTTGAGCATGTCGCGCATGGAAACAGTTGCCATGATAAAACCTCTATTAAGTAGTTGGGGTTATGCCTCCACGTATCCCATACAACCGACCCTGCAGAACGAATTCCCAAGGCACCCCGGCGTATGTGTCGATACGTGTGTGTTATTACTTACGTTAATAAGTACACAATGAGTGATTTTGGCTTTAATCCCTCAGAGTCGTAAGACCCAGAGCGGATTGCCGGCGCGCTTTATACCATAAATAACGGCCCGGCAGCAACTTTTGTTCACCGGATTGCTTCCCGGGAAATGATAGTTTGGCAGCAAATATCAGGGCTGATACCATAAGCCACAGCTAATTATTGACGACATCGGTGTAGAAATAAAGCACACCTGATGCACAGAACCCGCAGGACAACACATGGCTATTTCAATCAAAACCCCTGAAGACATCGAAAAAATGCGCGTTGCTGGCCGTCTGGCCGCGGAAGTGCTGGAAATCATTGAGCCTTTCGTTAAACCGGGCGTCAGCACCGGCGAGCTGGATCGCATTTGTGCCGATCACATCGTGAACAAGCAACAGGCGGTTTCTGCCTGCCTGGATTACCACGGCTTCCCGAAATCTGTCTGTATTTCCGTTAACGAAGTGGTGTGCCACGGTATTCCGAGCGAAGACAAAATTTTGAAAGATGGCGACATCGTCAACATTGATGTCACGGTCATTAAGGATGGTTTCCATGGTGACACCTCCAAAATGTTCATCGCGGGTAAACCGACGATTCTGGGTGAGCGTCTTTGCCGTATCACGCAGGAAAGCCTGTATATCGCACTGCGCCTGATCAAGCCTGGTATCCGCCTGCGCACGTTGGGTAAAGAGATCCAGAAGTTCGTTGAAGCCGAGAAATTCTCTGTGGTACGCGAATATTGCGGTCACGGCATCGGTGAGGGTTTCCACGAGGAGCCTCAGGTACTGCATTACGATGCGGATGACGGCGGTGTTGTGCTTCAGGCGGGTATGGCGTTTACCGTTGAACCGATGGTCAACGCAGGCGATTACCGTATCCGCACCATGAAAGACGGCTGGACAGTAAAAACTAAAGATCGCAGCTTGTCGGCTCAGTACGAGCATACTATTGTGGTGACAGATAACGGTTGTGAAATTATGACGCTGCGTAAGGATGACACCATTCCGGCTATCCTGACGCACGACTAAACAGTCACCCGCTCTGCGGAGAGGGTATAAATCTGTGAATCAAGCCGGCGAAAGCCGGTTTTTTTTATCTTTCACGTTTATTGGTCTCTCACGTGTAGGGCTGCGCACCCATGATTGAAAACTTCCCGGCTGAAAAGAGCGTACTACTGCAAACCACGCAGGATCTCGCCCGTACTTTTCCGCTACAACCGGCCTCCCCTTCTGTCTATCCGGACGACGATTTAAACCGTCAGAGCCTGAAACAGCATATGGAACAGTTTCAGGCATGGCTGGCGGATGCCTTCAATGCCGGGCAACAGGCTGAAGAACTGGTAGACGCACGGACGCATTACATCGATCAGCTGTTACAGCGTCTGTGGACCTTCTACGGCTTCGACAATATTCCGGAAACCGCGATGGTGGCCGTAGGCGGCTACGGGCGCGGCGAATTGCATCCTTTATCGGATATCGATGTTCTGGTGCTCAGCCAGAAACGGCTTAACGATGAACAGGCATTGCGCATCGGTGAACTGATTACCTTGCTGTGGGACGTTAAGCTGGAAGTCGGACACAGCGTGCGTACGCTGGAAGAATGTCTGCTGGAAGGATTGGCTGATTTAACCGTAGCCACCAACCTGATCGAATCCCGCCTGATCTGCGGCGATGTCGCGCTGTTTCTCAGTATGCAGAAACACATTTTCAGCGACGGATTCTGGCCTTCGCCAAACTTCTTCCGCGCCAAAATTGATGAACAAAATGAACGCCATCTGCGTTATCACGGCACCAGTTATAACCTTGAGCCAGATATCAAAAGCAGCCCCGGCGGCCTGCGCGACATTCACACCATTTTATGGGTAGCCCGTCGTCATTTTGGCGCCACATCGCTGGACGAAATGGTGGCCTTTGGTTTTCTGACCAAAGCTGAGCGCAACGAACTGCTGGAATGTCAGAGTTTCCTGTGGCGAATCCGTTTTGCCCTGCATTTGCTGCTGCCCCGCTACGACAACCGTCTGCTGTTCGACCGCCAGCAAAGTGTGGCGCAATTGCTGCAATATCAGGGCGAAGGCAATCAGCCCGTCGAACGCATGATGAAAGATTTCTACCGCATGACCCGCCGGGTCGGCGAGCTGAATCAGATGTTATTGCAGTTGTTCGATGAAGCGATTCTGGCCATCGGCCCGAATGAAAAACCACGGCCGCTCGATGAAGATTTCCAACTGCGTGGCGATCTGATTGATCTGCGGGACAGCACGCTCTTTGACCGCCGTCCGGAAACTATCATCAGCATGTTCCACCTGATGGTGCGCCATCGCGAAATCAAAGGGATTTACTCCACCACCGTCCGCCTGCTGCGCCATGCCCGTCGACATCTCAAAGAGCCGCTATGCATGATCCCGCAGGCGCGCGAAATGTTTATGTCGATCCTGCGCCATCCGGGCGCCGTGTCACGCGCGCTGGTGCCGATGCACCGCCATAGCGTGCTGTGGGCATATATGCCGCAATGGGGGCAGATCGTCGGGCAGATGCAATTCGACTTGTTCCACGCGTACACAGTCGATGAACATACCATTCGTGTGCTGCAAAAACTTGAAAGCTTTGCTCATGAAGAAACCCGGCCAAAGCATCCATTATGTGTGGAGCTGTATCCGCGGCTGCCACAGCCTGAACTGTTGCTGATGGCTGCCCTGTTCCACGATATTGCCAAAGGCCGCGGTGGTGATCACTCGATTCTCGGCGCGCAGGATGTGCTGGAATTTGCCGAACTGCACGGGCTGAATTCCCGTGAAACCCAGTTGGTCTCGTGGCTGGTTCGCTGTCACTTGCTGATGTCAGTGACGGCGCAGCGCCGCGATATTCAGGATCCTAATGAAATCCAGCAGTTCGCCGCAGAAATGCAGACCGAAGTTCGCCTTCGCTATCTGGTCAGCCTGACCGTTGCCGATATCTGTGCTACCAATGAAACCCTGTGGAACAGCTGGAAACAAAGCCTGATACGCGAACTGTATTTTGCCACCGAAAAGCAATTGCGCCGCGGCATGCAAAATACGCCGGATCTTCGCGAGCGCGTGCGTCATCACCGCCTTCAGGCGCTGGCATTGCTGCGTATGGATAATATTGATGAAGAAGCGCTGCACCGTATCTGGAGCCGCTGCCGGGCGGATTATTTCCTGCGCCATTCACCCAATCAACTGGCATGGCACGCAAGACACCTGCTGGAACATGACTCCACCAAACCGCTGGTGCTGGTCAGCCGTCAGGCAACGCGAGGCGGGACCGAGATATTTATCTGGAGCCCTGACCGACCGTATCTGTTTGCCACCGTCGCCGGTGAGCTGGACAGGCGTAACCTGAGCATTCATGACGCGCAGATTTTCACCAATCGCGACGGCATGGCGATGGATACTTTCATTGTACTGGAACCGGACGGCAGCCCGCTGGCGCAAGACCGGCATGAAGCCATTCGTTACGCGCTGGAACAGTCGATGACGCAGGCTTATCAGCCGCCGCGTGCGCGACGTCCTTCGCCGAAACTGCGTCATTTCAGCGTGCAGACCGAAGTCAGTTTCCTGCCGACGCATACCGACCGCCGGACGTATATGGAACTGGTGTCGCTGGATCAACCCGGTCTGCTGGCACGCGTCGGGGAAGTCTTCTCTGATCTCGGCCTGTCGCTGCACGGTGCGCGCATCTCGACCATCGGCGAACGCGTAGAGGACTTATTTATTCTGGCAAATGGCGAGCGTCGTGCGCTGGATAAGCAAACTCGCCAGGAAATCACACGCCGGTTAACTGAGGCACTCAACCCTGGCGATAAAATGTGATACAAGTACCACTATCTTTTAAAACCAATTCAGGAAAGAGAACAGGATGCAGCAACTACAAACCGTTATTGAACAAGCCTTCGAGCGCCGTGCAGACATTACTCCGGCTAACGTTGACAGCGTAACGCGCGACGCTATCACTGAAGTTATCAGCAAAATCGACAGCGGCGAATTGCGCGTTGCTGAGAAGATTGATGGCGAATGGGTGACGCATCAGTGGCTGAAAAAAGCGGTACTGCTCTCGTTCAGAATCAATGACAACCAGGTGATGGAAGGCGGTGAGAGCCGTTACTTCGATAAAGTGCCCATGAAATTCGCTGACTACGATGAAGCGCGTTTCCAGCGTGAAGGTTTCCGCGTGGTGCCACCTGCTGCCGTGCGTAAAGGCGCATTCATTGCACGCAACACCGTGCTGATGCCTTCTTATGTCAACATCGGCGCTTACGTTGATGAAGGCACCATGGTTGATACCTGGGCGACTGTCGGTTCTTGTGCGCAGATCGGTAAAAACGTTCATCTGTCCGGTGGCGTAGGTATCGGCGGCGTTCTGGAGCCACTTCAGGCGAACCCGACTATCATCGAAGACAACTGCTTCATCGGCGCGCGTTCAGAAATCGTTGAAGGCGTGATCGTGGAAGAAGGCTCGGTGATTTCCATGGGTGTTTACATCGGCCAGAGCACCAAAATCTATGACCGTGAAACCGGTGAAGTGCATTACGGCCGCGTACCAGCGGGCTCCGTAGTGGTTTCCGGCAACCTGCCTTCTAAAGACGGTAAATACAGCCTGTACTGCGCTGTCATCGTCAAGAAAGTAGATGCGAAAACTCTGGGCAAAACCGGCCTGAATGAGTTATTGCGCACAATCGACTAAACTTAAAAATAGCGGGTATTGTTTTAAAAAATAACCCGCTATTTTTTTATCTTCTAAACGGCAAACTGTGCAATTAATCAATGATTAAAGCCGCCGTTCAGTTCATCATGACACTCTGATTTTCTCCTAAACGAAGGTGGCGCTATGTATGACAATCTGAAAAGCCTGGGCATTAATAATCCCGACGATATTGATCGTTACAGCCTGCGTCAGGAGGCCAATAACGATATTCTGAAGATCTATTTCCGCAGAGATAAAGGCGAGTTTTTTGCTAAAAGCGTGAAGTTTAAATACCCGCGCCAGCGTAAAACCATCGTTGCCGATAATGCCGGTCAGGGTTATAAAGAAATTCATGAGATCAGCCCAAATCTGCGCTATGTGATTGATGAGCTGGATCAAATCTGTCAGCGTGATCAGGTAGAAGTGGATCTGAAACGTAAAATTCTGGATGACTTACGCCATCTTGAATCTGTCGTGGCGAATAAAATTTCTGAGATTGAATCTGATCTGGAAAAACTCACCAACGGCCGCTGATAAATTCCGGTCAGAAGATGTGAATACAAAAAAGGTCAGGCGTTTGCCTGACCTTTTTATTTCTTGCGCGCAGAACGGCAAAGGGTGTGACGTTATTTAAGCAACTGTCCCCATTTTTCCACCCACGGAATCGCAACGGTTTCCGGTTCGGCAGTTTCCATGGCGTCAATTTCCAGCATTTCGCCAATGCGCGATGCGCCTTGTTCCTGCAATAAATCATCCAGCTTATGGCCGCCGCCACAGAAATGATCGTAGCTGATATCACCCAGCGCAATCATGCCGTAACGCAACTCCGGCTGATAGCCCACGGTGTCACGGATGGCGACATACAAAGGCGCGATGCTGTCCGGCAAATCCCCCTGACCGGTAGTCGACGTCACAATCAGCACAAAGTGATGACGGTAATATTGCCAGGCTTCAAGCGTGCCTTCTTCAAACAGTTTCACGTCATGACCCTGGCCTTTCAGCACGGTTTCCGCTTCCTCTGCCACCAGTAACGCATTGCCGTATACCGTACCGACAAAAATTCCGACTTCTGCCATGGGTTTCACTCCTGTGTGATGCCAATATTTCAATCAAAGGGACTAAATTTGTGCACTATCCTGACGGCAAGTTTCTGCAAACTCAACCCTTTCAAGCTCAGGGATTTTTCCCTGCCAGCCAAACTGTGTCACCACATTTTGCCAGCGATGATCCCAGCGCGCCTGAATCGACAACGGCTCACCCGTAACCGGATGAGGCAATTGCATATGACTGGCGTGCAGCATCAGCCCGGAACAGCCGAAATGCTGCGTCATACCCCGGTTTTGCTTTAAATCACCGTGCGCGCTGTCTCCGATTATCGGGTGACGCAGATGCGACATATGCCTGCGCAGCTGATGTTTACGACCGGTTTCTGGTTTCAGTTCTACCAGGCTATAACGGGCCGTATCATAACGACCAACAGCCACGGGCATCTCGACCTGAGCCACCACGCGATAATGCGTGACCGCAGGCTGTGGCGCTTTATCCGGACTGGCAAACTTATCGGCGATTTTATCAAGCTCTTCCGTCAGCGCGTAATCGAGGGTACCGTCTTGCGGCACATACCCGCGAACCACGGCATGATACACCTTGCTCATCTGGTTATTTTCAAACTGCTGCGACAGCAAACGCGCCACGTCACTGGACAGCGCCAGCAGCAAAACGCCCGACGTCGGCTTATCCAGCCGGTGAACCGTAAACACATGCTGACCAATCTGATCACGCAATGTTTGCATCACAAACACCGTTTCATGGCGGTCCAGCCAGCTGCGATGAACCAGCATACCCGCAGGTTTATTTACTGCGATCAGATGTTCGTCCTGATACAAAATTTCCAGCATGTCAGTCTTCTATGTTCAGCAAATCGTCAAGGCGTTGCAGCTGAGTCAGCAAACGGAGTGCTTCAGGCATCGCCACTTCAAAATAGGGGGTGATAGCAAAACGGGTTGGCATTGGTGCCTGGGCCTCCAGCAACGCGTACATACGGGGAACCAGCACCCATTGGAGCCATTGTTCAGCAGACAGGGTATCCACTGAAAACGGCTCTTTGCTTTCAAAGGCTTCCGCTTCCGGCGGCGTGGCGTGCCACAATTTTTCATCACGCATGACCTGCTCGATATCTTCTAAAATCTGGCGAACCTGGTTTTCTATATTCATCAATGACTCTCTTCGTTCATGGCCCCGGGCAGCCTCCGCCGGGGGGCGCAAAGCATAACATTGAAGGACTGATGCCCCAACTTTCTGCATCCTATCCAATTTATCTATCCAACCATAAGTTTTTCGTGGTAGCGATAAACGCCCGTTACGGGCAAACTACCGCCACTTTTTTCTTTACAGATCTGTCCACATGTCCGCACAACACATTCAAAAAGCACACGCAACACCGGCAAAAGCCATGCTGGCCTCCGTCACCGGCTACGCCATGGACGGATTTGATTTATTGATCCTCGGTTTCATGCTCCCGGCTATTACCAGCGAATTTGGTTTGTCTTCCTCACAAAGTGGTTCGCTGGTGACCTGGACCCTGATTGGTGCCGTACTGGGCGGTGTCATTTTCGGGCCCATCAGCGATCGTTTCGGCCGCATCCGGGTACTGACCTTCACCATTCTGATGTTCTCCCTCTTCACCGGCTTATGCGCTTTCGCACAAGGGTACTGGGATTTACTGATCTATCGCACGCTGGCCGGTGTCGGCCTGGGCGGTGAATTTGGTATCGGCATGGCGCTGATTGCAGAAGCGTGGCCGGCGGAAAAACGTAACCGCGCCTCGGCTTATGTCGGCATGGGCTGGCAGCTCGGCGTGCTAATGGCCGCCTTCCTGACACCGATGCTGTTGGGCATTATCGGCTGGCGCGGTATGTTCCTGGTCGGACTGTTACCGGCACTGGCCTCTTTCCTTATCCGCCGCACAATGGGCGAACCGGAAGCCTTCGTAAAACACACTGCCAGCAATAATGATGGCTCACTGTTTAGCCGCATTAAGTTACTGTTCCGCGATAAAGTCACGACGAAAGCCAGTATCGGCATTCTGATCCTGTGTTCTGTGCAGAACTTTGGCTATTACGGGCTGATGATCTGGATGCCGAGTTATCTGTCGAAAAACTTTGGCTTCTCACTGACCAAATCTGGCCTGTGGACCGCCGTGACGGTTGTCGGTATGACCTTCGGCATCTGGCTGTTCGGCATGTTGTCGGATCGTTTCCCGCGCTGGAAAATCTTCCTGATTTATCAGATTGGCGCTGTCGTGATGGTGGTGTGTTACGCGCAGCTGTCTGACCCGACACTGATGTTGTTCGCAGGCGCGCTGATGGGGATGTTCGTGAATGGCATGATTGGCGGTTACGGCGGCCTGATTTCCGATCTCTATCCGGTACGTGTCCGGGCGACGGCCCAGAATCTGTTATTTAATCTCGGACGTGGCGTCGGTGGTTTTGGCCCGCTGGTGATCGGCATGCTGGTGGCACAGGTGTCATTTACCGCAGCAATTACCTTGCTGGCCGCGATTTATCTGCTGGATATTTTTGCCACTTTATTCCTGTTGCCGAAAAAGCAGGGGCAGGATGATGTCTTGGGGGCGATCGGCTGAGGAATGGCTGGCGCTTTGGGCTGGAAGGAAGATTTTACAGAAGTAATTTTTATAGACATAAAAGTTGGGGGCACTGTTTTCACAGTGCCCCCGGTTCGTTTTATAGCAATCCAGCTACCTGAGTGCTCCCTGCTCAATCCCTGAAAACTTTTCCTGCGGTTATCCTAACCGGCTGTCCTTTGCATCGTCCAACTTTCATCCTGACGGTCTGTCCTAAGTCATCCTGACTGATGTCCCTTGGTCATCTGTGACCCGCTCAGCTTCCTTTGTGAGCTCTCTTCTCCGTCCTGGAGGTGTCCCTGGTTTCGTCCTGAAACATCCTGGCATAATCCGATGCCGTCCTGACTCTTCCTGAGCCGTCCCCTTTTTTATGAATCAGCCATCATCCTGATGTTCTGCTTCATGCTTCCTTAGTGCCTGACTAGAATCGTTGATTTCGGCCTTGGGAGCAAGGCAGGCTGTAAGCCAACCTCAGCGGGCGTAAGCCGTCTCACAACCAATAAATCAACCAACTAATTGATTTCATTTATGAAAATTATTTTAACCAGGAAGTAATTAAGTCAAATTAGCGAGATCTCTTACAGCCTTTGTGAGAGATCTCTCACACGCTTGTGAGCCATTTGTGCTCTGCGGGATGGGTCGTTCAGATGATGTTGCTCAGGCGGGACAAACAGCGGTCAGCATTGTAAGGAATTCTGATAACGATGGCGAGAGTATAGTTCGTTTTTTACTGCCGAACTGTTCCAGCACGACATTACCGGTCACATTGCATAACGAAACCAGATCCAGCTCGGAATCTGTGGTCGCCAGAAAAAGGGTAGGTGTCAGCTTCAGCCTCTTTTGCGTGACCAGATGCCCGATCAGATTTTCCTGCAAACGGGTGAAATCTTCCTGGCTCCAGACCTGCAACAACGTCAGCGGATTTCCCTGCCAGCTGGCGGTCATGTCCCCTGCATACTGTGTCGTGTAAAACTCATGCGCCTCGGGACGCAACTGTAATTCCAGCGCCCGTTCTACATTTTGCAAGGTCGCATCTGGGGTAAACGTCTGCGTTAGCCAGAAGACCTTGTCTTCATCTGTTTTGACCACGCACGGCGAATCTACACCAAAAAGGGCTTCACTGGCGGGCGGCATGCCGGTTTCCTGTTGCCAGAGATCGACATAACGTTGAGTAAATTCACGCAATGCTACAGAAACTTCAGACTCCATAATTCTCTCATCTTCCGGCAAGGCTGGGGTAAACTAGGGATTATTCTCTATTGTACCTATTTCGTAAGGTGACAGCATGTCCTCATATCAGGATAACCCCGCCCTGGCGCAACTGACGCTGGGTAAAAGTACGGCTTATGTCGATCAATACGACGCGTCTTTATTGCAGGCCGTTCCGCGCAGCATGAACCGTGAACCGCTGGGTTTATATCCGGACAACTTACCGTTTCATGGCGCAGATATCTGGACGCTGTATGAACTGTCGTGGCTCAATGCCAAAGGCCTGCCGCAGGTTGCCGTGGGTGAAATCAGTCTGAATGCCAACAGCCAGAATCTGATCGAATCCAAAAGCTTCAAGCTCTATCTGAACAGCTTCAACCAGACCGTTTTCGCGGACTGGCAGGCGGTCAAGGAAACATTAACCCGTGATTTAAGCGCCTGCGCGCAAGGCGAAGTCACGGTGAGCGTCAGCCGTCTGTCTGAGATTGAAGGTTCAGCGGTTGGGCATTTTGACGGTGTTTGCATTGATGAGCAGGATATTGAGATCGACAGTTACGAGTTCAGCACGGATTATCTGGCCAATGCTAAAGGTGCTGAGATCGTTGAAGAGTCGCTGGTCAGTCATCTGCTGAAATCCAACTGCCTGATCACCCATCAGCCAGACTGGGGTTCCGTTCAGGTCCAATATCGCGGCCCGAAAATCGACCATGAAGCGCTGCTGCGTTACCTGGTTTCTTTCCGCCATCACAATGAATTCCACGAACAATGCGTTGAACGCATCTTTAATGATTTGCTGCGTTTCTGCCAGCCGGAAAAGCTTGCCGTTTATGCGCGCTATACACGCCGCGGTGGTCTGGACATCAATCCATGGAGATCCAACTTCCCGTTTGAACCTGCAACCGCGCGACTTGTCAGACAATAATGCGAGACGTTGCTCAAGAACTGAGCTAACGCTCTGTCAGCATTGGTAAAAGCCTGATGACGGGGTTACTGTTAAATCGCGTACGGCGCAAAAAATATGATCCGAAAAATCATGCGCCGCAATCAGGTAGCAGAAAGAATCACTGCACCCGTTGGTGTCAAGGAGCAACTTTGATTACACATATCAGCCCGTTAGGCTCAATGGATTTGTTGTCGCAGCTGGAAGTCGACATGCTCAAACGTACTGCGAGCAGCGACCTCTATCGTCTTTTCCGAAATTGTTCACTGGCCGTGCTTAACAGCGGCAGCCAGACTGACAGCAGTAAAGAGCTTCTCGACCGTTACGAAAGCTTTGATATCAATGTGCTGCGCAGAGAGCGTGGCGTGAAACTGGAACTGGTAAACCCACCGGAAGACGCATTTGTGGATGGCCGGATTATCCGCTCATTACAGGCCAACCTGTTTGCTGTACTGCGCGATATTCTGTTCGTGAGCGGGCAAATTGACAACGCCGGTCGTTTTCAGCACCTGAATACCAAAAACTCAGCGCATCTGACCAATCTGGTGTTCTCTATCTTACGCAATGCCCGCGCCCTGCATCTGGATGAAGATCCGAACATGGTGGTTTGCTGGGGCGGACATTCAATTAATGAAATTGAATATCAGTATGCCCGTAACGTCGGCAGTCAGCTGGGTCTGCGTGAACTGAACATTTGTACCGGCTGTGGCCCGGGCGCAATGGAAGCCCCGATGAAAGGCGCCGCCGTCGGCCACGCGCAACAGCGCTACAAAGCCGGCCGCTTTATCGGCATGACAGAACCGTCGATTATTGCTGCTGAGCCGCCTAATCCACTGGTCAACGAACTGATCATCATGCCGGATATCGAAAAACGGCTTGAGGCGTTCGTGCGCATTGCGCACGGGATCATTATCTTCCCTGGCGGTGTAGGTACCGCAGAAGAATTACTGTATCTGCTGGGCATTCTGATGGATCCGGAAAACAGCGATCAGGTTTTACCGCTGATCCTCACCGGCCCGAAAGAAAGCGCGGATTACTTCCACGTTCTTGATGCCTTCATTAAAGAAACGCTGGGTGAAGAAGCCTGTAAGTTCTACACCATCATCATCGACGATCCGACAGAAGTCGCCCGTCAGATGAAACGCGCCATGCCGCTGGTGAAAGAAAACCGTCGTAACAGCGGAGATGCCTACAGTTTCAACTGGTCGATTCGCATTGCGCCCGATTTGCAGCACCCGTTCGAACCGAATCATGAAAACATGGCGAACCTGAATCTTTATCCTAACCAGCCACCGCAGGAACTGGCCGCCGCACTGCGCCGCGCCTTCTCCGGTATTGTGGCCGGTAACGTGAAAGAATTTGGGATCCACGCCATCGAAAAACATGGTCGCTTCAAGCTGCACGGCGATCCGGCTTTAATGAAAAAAATGGACAGCCTGCTGCAAGGTTTCGTCGCCCAGCACCGTATGAAATTGCCGGGCAGCGCATATATTCCTTGCTATGAGATTTGTGCCTGACCGACCGATCACACGGCAAGTCACACTTCTAAAGCAGATCTAAGGGCGACGCGAGTCGCCTTTATTATGGAGATTAACATGGCAATACATCTGCTGATTATTGATGCCCTGAACCTGATCCGCCGTATCCATGCGGTTCAGGGTTCGCCTTGTCTGATTACCTGCCAGAACGCCATAGGTCAGCTGATTCAGCATACTCAGCCCACACATGCCGTTGCCGTATTTGACGAAGATGACCGGGCAGACAGTTGGCGTCATCAGTGTCTGCCCGACTACAAAGCCGGGCGCTCACCAATGCCAGATAATCTGGTTGCGGAAATGCCCAGCCTGAAAGCCGGTTTTGAAGGGCTAGGCATTGCCTGCTGGCATTCTGCAGGTAATGAAGCAGACGACCTGGCGGCAACACTGGCCGCGAAAGTGTCATCCGGCGGCCATCAGGTCACCATCGTTTCAACCGATAAAGGGTACTGTCAGTTACTGGCACCCAATATTCAGATCCGCGATTACTTCCAGAAACGCTGGCTGGATATGCCGTTTGTTCAGGAAACGTTTGGCGTATTGCCACAGCAACTCACCGATTACTGGGGTCTGGCCGGGATCAGCAGCAGTAAAATCCCGGGAGTGCCGGGAATAGGCCCGAAGACGGCGGTCACGTTACTGACGCAGACCGGATCGCTGGATGAGCTTTACGACAATCTGGAAGGCGTGCCGGAAAAATGGCGTAAAAAACTCGAAGAGCACCGTGAACTGGCGTATGCCTGCAAACGTGTATCAACGCTGCAAACCGACGTCGCGCTGGATGGCAATTTGCAGCAACTGCGTTTGCCATAAAAAAGCACTTCTCAAACGCAAGTGTTCAGGAAGGATACTCTGAATAATTTGAATTGCAGGCAGGTGGCAAGTAAGTGATTCGGGCGAACGCACGCAGCCCACGCCCCTGCAGTTCAAAGTATGACGAGTATCAGCGATCACGCTCGTCGCGGCGTCCGCCAATAGCCGACCAGAAACGGCGGATATGCACGGTGACTTCTTCGCGATCGTGATAAAGCTGCTTCGCGAAGATCTCGGCATTCACGCCATTTTCTTTCAGACGTTCGTCGATGCGTTCAAGAATATTAGAGACTTCTTCGTAACGCTTTTTCATCGGCAACTTCAGGTTAAAGATCGCCTCACGGCACCAGCCGTTGACCAGCCAGTCACACATCAGCGCAGCCACTTTAGCCGGTTTTTCGACCATGTCACACACCAGCCAGTAGTTCTTAGTGCTGGTGGATTTGTAACGGAAGCCGTCTTCACGCAGATGAATCACCTGACCGGTTTCCATCAGGCTGGGTGCCATCGGACCGTTGTCGACAGCCGTGACCATCATGCTGCGTTGTGTCAGCTGATACGTCCAGCCGCCAGGACACGCGCCTAAATCCACCGCGTACATGCCACTTGCCAGACGTTCATCCCACTCATCAGCCGGAATAAAGACATGGAAAGCTTCTTCCAGTTTCAGCGTTGAACGGCTTGGCGCTTCGGAAGGAAACTTGAGGCGCGGAATACCCATATAGAACGGTGAATTGTTATTGCTGTAGGAATACCCCACATAGCAGCAACCCGGGGCGATAAAGAACACATGCACTACCGGACGCAGCGCATTCTCTTTCTTGCCCAGCACTTTGCATTCGCGCATCGCGGAACGCAGCGGCACAGTCAGTTTGCGGCAGAACTTGGTCAGCTCTTTGCTTTCATTGGTATCAGGCACTTCAACGCGAAGCTCACCACCGTTGGTAATCACGTTCTGAACCATGCCGACAATCGGAGAAACACGATCTTCCGGCGGCAAATCTTTCAGCAACTCTCCCACCACGATCAACTGACGGGCAAAAATCAGCTCGCGGAAGGGCAGTTCTTTGGCGATACGGTCAGCATCATCTGGTTGATAGCATTCAAACAGCACATAACCGCTGTTTTCTTTCACGCGGGCAAAACCGAAGATTTCCATCTTCGCAGCTTTGTCAGTAATTTCTGCTGCGCATTCTTTTTCAAAACCCTGACGGCAGTAGAGAGCAAGTTTATTCATGGCGTTCGGCCTTTTTCTTCAGGCGCAATGCGCCGATCAACAACAAAATCCAACCGACCAGGAACAAGGTACCGCCAATCGGAGTGACAAAAACGAACAAACGGAGATGTGACAGCGCCAGACAATAAAGGCTGCCGCTGAATAAAACGGTTCCCAGCGCTAAAAAGGCGCTGCTCCAGTAGAACCACACATTGCGCTGGCGCTGCATCGCAACACCCAGAATCATCACTACCAGCGTATGAATGCTTTGATAAGTTAACCCGGTATGGATCCATGCCATTTCCGCTTCGCCGAGCGACTGGCTCAACACATGTGCGCCAAAAGCACCGAAAGCGACGTAGATAAAACCGCTGATAGCGGCGAAAATCAACATTGAACGACTGGTCATTATGCGTTACCTGTTATCGTTATTTGCTGATGAAAAACCTGATTAATCAATCTCATCAGCAGACTCAGGACTTTCTATCCCCAGGAATCAGGCCTGATCGAAACGAAAGCGCAGTTTTTCCTGCTCGCTGGCTGCACGGGCGAGGATCCACTGACGAAAGGCGGCTATTTTACCCAGTTCTGCCTGACTGTCATGACAAACCAGATAAAAAGCATTTTTACTAATTAAAACTTCACTGAACGGACACACCAGACGTCCGGCCTCAATCTCAGTCTGTGCCATGACATTATTCACCAGCGCAATACCCTGCCCGTGAACGGCGGCCTGAACCACCATCGCACTGTGGCTGAAAATAGGCCCCTGCTGCACATTCACCTGCTGCAACCCAAGCTGTTTGGTGTACGCCAGCCAGTCCCGACGGGAAGCATCGTGCAGCAGTGTGTGATGACTTAAATCGGCGGGTTCCTTCAGCGGATTATCCCCCATCAGCAACGAAGGAGAACAAACCGGCAGTAAATACTCCGCATACAATCGCTCTCGCCCGTAGCCCCGGCCAGTTACCCCGACCATGGAATATGGCGACGTCGACATCGTCGGCCAATTTATCTTCTTCACGGTCTACCGCCTGGATGCGTACATCGATGCCCGGATAAGCTGAGTTAAAGCCAGACAATCTTGGCACCAGCCATTGAATCGCAAAACTGGGCGGTAAACTGACGGTCAGCGCGCCTTTGGCACTGCGTGCCTGAAGTTTACGTGTGGCCTCATTCAGAGCAGAGAATATCTCTTTGATATCCAGATAATAGCTCTGCCCTTCTTCGCTCAGTAACAAAGAGCGATTGCGGCGGCGAAACAGTTTTAACCCTAAAAAGTCCTCAAGTGACTTAATCTGGTGGCTAACAGCGGCCTGCGTGACGAACAGTTCCTCGGCAGCCTTAGTAAAACTAAGGTGACGCGCTGCGGCATCAAACACCCGCAGAGAATTCAAAGGCGGTAAACGTTTTGACATAGAATGGATACTTCTTATTCGCCGGTTAGCGGAACGCCTGTCCGTGGGTTTAGGTATTAGTTTTTTTAATCCGAGACATTATAATTTGTCCGTTGAGGATGTACAGGCAAAAACCTATAGTGGCGCCACTTCCTGAGCCGGAACGAAAAGTAGATTGGTATGAGGATGCTGAAATACTTTTGGCTTGTGGTTGTGATGTTGTGTTTGCAATTGTCTGGCAATCCAGACGCGTAGCTTGAATGCTACAAACTTTTCACTTCCTGTACATTACCCTGTCTGTCCAAAGTGATTTTTTAGCACCGCAATTTGCGGTGCTTTTTTTTTTTGCTTTTTTTGCTGCATAAAGGACGCAAAGAAAACACCAGGCAGCAGAATGGCGAGCGCATAATGTGACAAAACCGGCTTCCTCGCAAGAGGAGCCGGTTTTGTCACAAAGCAAAATGTGAGGTTACCTGAGCGACTGACTCAAGGTGTTCACGTCAGGAATCAATTCCCTTCTGCCATTTCTTTGATTTCAGATTTATTGATCTGCTGCTTATTGCCATACGCATCGGTATAACTGATCATACCGGTATCACTGTCGGTGCTAGGTTTGCCTTCAGCAACAATGGTGCGGCCATCGTTGGTATGCATCACGTAGTTGCTCGAACAGGCGGCAAGTGTTGTCGTCAGCAGTGCAGCTGAAATTACGGCGGCGATCTTCTTCATCATAGACTCCTTGCAGATTAATATGCTTCAAATTCCTGGTTAGACTCCAGGCTAATGCTTCTAGTCTTCGTAATTCAGCATAACAAACCTCTGATGAATTTCCAGGTAACCATTCCTAAAATGAATAAGCGGCTTGTGTTACAGATAAACCTGTATTTTTAACTCAGGCCGAAGGATCTGATTTCGTATGACTGATTTTAACCCCGCAGATTTTCGTCAACAGTTTCCTGCGTTGTCTCAGGGGCAATGTTATCTCGACAGTGCAGCCACCGCCCTGAAGCCGCAGGCGGTGATCGAGGCCACTGTAAATTTCTACTCTCAGGAAGGAGCCACCGTGCACCGCAGCCAGTATCATGCGGCGCAAGCCCTGACAGATGACTACGAGCAGGCCAGAAGGCTGGTGGCGCAGTGGATCAACGCGCCGCATTCCGCAGATATCGTCTGGACGCGGGGAACCACGGAGTCCATAAATCTGGTGGCACAAAGCTGGCTACGCCCCCGACTGCAACCGGGTGATGAGATTATTGTCAGTCAGGCGGAACATCACGCTAACCTCATTCCGTGGCTGATGGTCGCACAACAATGTCAGGCGCAGGTGATCACGCTGCCAGTGGATGAGTGCGGCATTCCTGATATCACCGCCCTTTCCGCCCTGCTGAACAACAAAACCCGCTTGCTGGCACTGACGCAAATGTCGAATGTTACCGGCGGAATACCCGATATAGCCCGTGCCGTTGAACTGGCACACGCTAACGACACGCCCGTTCTGATCGATGGCGCACAAGGCGTTGTTCATTGTTCGCCAGACGTTCAACAACTCGATATCGACTTTTATGCCTTCTCCGGCCATAAGCTTTACGGGCCGACAGGCATCGGCGTGCTGTATGGCAAAACTAAATTGCTCGAGAATATGGCACCGTGGCAGGGCGGCGGGAAAATGCTGACCCAGGCTTCCATGACCGGTTTTACACCGCAGGCCGTGCCCCACCGCTTCGAAGCGGGTACGCCTAACATTGCCGGTGTGATCGGGATGTCAGCAGCGCTGAAATGGTTAAAAACCGTAGATCTGCAAGCGGCAGAGAAATATACACAAAATCTGGCGAGTCTGGCTGAAGAGCAGCTTACGCAGATTGAGGGTTTCCGCAGTTTCCGCTGTCAGAATGCCTCACTTCTGGCATTCGATATCGCCGGTGTGCATCACAGTGACCTTGTGACATTGCTGGCTGAACAAGGCATTGCCTTGCGCGCCGGACAGCATTGCGCCCAGCCATTGATGGATGCTCTGGGCATCAGCGGAACATTACGGGCTTCATTTGCGCCGTATAATAATGAACAGGACGTTATACGGCTGGTCAGGGCAGTAAAATATGCTTTCGATCTGTTAGCCGACTAATTCATTCTTTGGGGAATACCATGTTAGCGCCACATCCTTTCGGCCATGAGATCACTGAATCCTCACTGACCGAAAAATTCGCGTCATTCCGTCAGTGGGAAGACCGCTACCGTCAGTTAATCCTGCTGGCGAAATCTTTGCCGCCACTGGATACGACGTTGAAAACGCCGGAAAATGAGCTGTCTGGTTGTGAAAACCGGGTATGGTTAGGCGCGGAAAAAGCGGTGAATGGAACAATGCATTTCTATGGTGACAGCGAAGGAAGGATCGTTAAAGGTTTGCTGGCAGTGCTACTGACCGCCGTGGAAGGCAAAACGCCAGACGAGATTTTAATGCGGGATCCGCTGGCGCTGTTTGATGTATTGGGGTTGCGTGAGCAACTGAGTACCAGCCGCTCCAGCGGGCTTCATGCGCTGGCAGAAGGCGTAATCGCCCTGGCTCGTCAGGCTGCCTGAGCCTGACGCTGCGCCTTAGCCATCATCTTCTTCAGTACGTGGGATACCGCGACAAAACCAAACGTCGCGGTAACCATCGTTGCAGCCCCAAAACCAGACGCGCAATCCATGCGTTTAGGGCCTTCTGCGCTTGCCTTTGCAGCACATACCGAGCCATCAGCCTGCGGATACATCAACGGCTCGCTGGAAAACACACAGTCAATTCCGAGCTTACCTTTGCTGTTTTTCACCACGTTGAAATCATTTTTCAGACGTTCACGCAGTTTTGCCGCCAGCGGATCCTGAATGGTTTTCGCCAGATCCACGACAGCAATTTGGGTCGGATCAATCTGACCACCCGCACCGCCCGTCGTCACCACCGGAATTTTATAACGACGGCAATAGGCCAGCAGCGCGGCTTTAGGCCGGACGCTGTCGATAGCATCAATGACATAGCTGAATCCGTGATCGAGCATCTCAGCCACGTTATCCGGCGTAATAAAATCATCAATGCAGGTGACTTTGCACTCCGGATTAATCGCCAGAATGCGCTGCGCCATAATTTCCGTTTTTGCCTGCCCGACGTTTTCACGTAACGCATGGATTTGACGGTTGGTGTTGGTCACACACACATCATCCATATCAATCAGCGTGATCGCGCCAATACCGGTGCGGGCCAGTGCTTCCGCAGCCCATGACCCCACTCCGCCAATACCAATCACACAGATATGCGCCTGCGAGAACAGCTCCAGCGATTGCTGACCATAAAGCCGGGCAGTTCCGCCAAAACGTTGCTGATAAGCGTCGGAGTAAGTCGCTGTCATGAAAAGATAAACCTCAGTGCGTTCGAAGACTTTGTCGTTTGAAATCTAGTTGGATGGCGCGTATGCCGTGAACAACGGCTTGCCGTTCTGCGCTGATTTTAACACCCAGACGCGTCCATAGTGATTATAAAATCCTGCGGAGTGGCCAGCGTCAGGACCAATCCCCTGATACATATCGAAATGTTGTCCTTTAATCGCCCCACCGACATCCAGTGCGACCATCAGACGCATATGATATTTGCCGGTAAACTTGCCTTTATCGTTAAGCTCCGGGACTTCCGCCAGCAAGGTAGTACCCGCCGGGATCAGCGAACGGTCAGAAGCTACAGAGGCTTTGGCAATCAGCGGCACACCGCTGGCACCGCGAACTGGCGCGAAAGGTTCAGGCTTGAAGAAAACGAATGACGGATTCTGTTCCAGCAATTCACGCACTTCTGCCGGGCTGTGAGTATCTGCCCACTGGCGGATCGCCTGCATAGACATATTCTCACGCGCCACTTCACCGCGGTCGATCAGCACTTTGCCGATACTGCGGTAAGCGTGACCATTCTTGCCCGCATAACCGAAGAACATGAACGGGCGACCATCGCCGTAATCGACATAACCGCTGCCCTGTACTTCCATCATAAAGTTATCCATCAGGGAGTTGGTCCAGGCCACCACATAGTTATCACTCAGGGCACCGGAGTAAATCGAAGCACGATCGGGCAGACGACCGCGTTTAGGCGGCATACGGTACAGCGGATACTGGAATTCGCCCTGACGGGTGTAGCGCGCCTGCACAACTGGCGTGTAATAGCCGGTCAGTTGCACGTTACCAAAATTGTCAGCACCTTCCATCTGATAGGCGCTGATGCCGTACTGGCTAAGATTGCGGGTATCAGCCCCGGAGCGCAGCCATTGTTCAACAGCCTGGAATGTCGTGTTATTACGGCCATATAAAGAAGAAGAGGCAATTTGTACCGCAGCGACCTGATTAGAGTAATCCAGCGCGTTTACCGGCTTGCCTGTAGCATTCGGCTCATTCACATATTCAAGCGCATTATCCAGACGGCCATCTTTATACTGCTGGCCCCGGTCAGTCGGTCGCGAAGAACACCCCGCCAGCACCGCTAACACCAGACCACCCAGCAGATATTTATTCCAACGTCCTTTCATTATTGCCGCGCTCTCTTACTTTCAGGGAAATGACTGGCGAAACGATAACAAACGCCCTATCAGAAAGGAATTGCCACAGCCGAAAAAAGTGTACTGAGCCAAATTGAACACCAAACGGCGATTTTGTGCATAAAAAGCCAGCAACTAAGTGCTTTATTTGAATAAATTCAAAAAAGGGTTGCACGAAATCTCATGGGGAGTATAGTTCGCCTCCATCGGACGCGGGGTGGAGCAGCCTGGTAGCTCGTCGGGCTCATAACCCGAAGGTCGTCGGTTCAAATCCGGCCCCCGCAACCAATTCGATATCGATGCATTAAATGCCAGGTTGAATTGTACGATGAATTAAAGCAGTATACGGACGCGGGGTGGAGCAGCCTGGTAGCTCGTCGGGCTCATAACCCGAAGGTCGTCGGTTCAAATCCGGCCCCCGCAACCAACTACTAAAAATCAGTGAAAAACATCAGGCACCCTAACGGGTGTTTTTTTGTATCTGAATTCCGGCGAAGCGCGGAATAATCACCCCGCCCCCGCGCGACTCATCCCATCGTCGACATCCCGCCTTGTGCGAAATACGCTTTGATCCCGGCCAGAATTGACTCCGCCACCTGCTGCTGAAAATGCGCAGTCCGCAATTTTTTCTCTTCATTAATGTTACTGATAAACGCCGTTTCGACCAGAATCGACGGAATATCCGGCGCTTTCAATACCGCGAATCCGGCCTGATCCACTTTATTTTTGTGCAGATGATTAATCTTTCCCATGCGCGTCAGCACTTCTTTGCCAAATTTCAGGCTATCGCTGATGGTTGCCGTCTGAACCAGATCAAACATCGTGTGATCCAGATACCGGTCGCCACTTTTACTGACGCCGCCTATCAGGTCAGATTCATTCTGCGTTTGTGCGAGAAAACGTGCTGCGGAACTGGTGGCGCCTTTGGTCGACAACGCAAAAACCGATGAGCCTCTTGCTGCCCGACTGGTAAAGGCATCTGCGTGGATAGAGATAAAAAGGTCTGCCCGCAGTTTTCGTGCCTTTGCCACGCGGACTTTGAGCGGAATAAACACGTCTTCATTGCGGGTCATATGCGCTTTCATATTGGGTTCACGCGCAATCAGCTTCTGTAATCTGCGGCCAATCTGCAACACGACATCTTTTTCACGGGTCTTGTATTTGCCAACGGCTCCCGGATCTTCACCGCCATGTCCGGGATCAAGCATAATCACCAGCGGCCGGCTTCGCCCCGCCTGGCCGTCTTTCTTCGTTTCCGGCGGTAACGTTCTCGCGACATCTCCGCGGTTGTAATCTTCCAGTAACGCCAGCAGCGGATCATCCTGAGCACTGATCTCACCTTCTTGCGGATACAAATCAACCACCAGCCGGTTATGGAATTCAGCGACCGGTTTCAGCGTGAAGACATGCGGATTGATTGTACGCTTTAGCTCAAACACCAGACGCACCGTTTTGGTATCAAACTGCCCCACCCGCGCCTGCCGGATGTAAGGATCACTTTGCTGGATTTTTTCACCCAGTCCCTTGAGCACACTGTTGAGATGCACGCCTTCGATATCCACCACAACGCGTGGCGGATCACTGAGCAGAAACTGCTTATATTTTAAGGGCGTGCTGGATTCGAGGGTGATTCGGGTATAAGTAGACGAGGGCCAGATGCGTACGGCAATAACCTGTGAGCTGGCCGCAAAACCTACTTTACTCACGCTGAGCATCCAGGAAGCAGCTACGGTTTGCAGGAGGCGTCGTCTTCCGGGATTGTGAGTATCGTCAGTCATGCAGTCTCAAAAAGGTCCAAAAGTTAAAAAAAGATGATAAAAAACTCAATTTACGAATTCTAACGAATCATATCCTGCATGTCATTCCTAAACATTTAGTCTATTTATCAATTTGTTGTATGTTTGTGATAGGGGTTAAAACAAAAACAGAGATTTCTTACTTGCCACAGGGCCATAAAAGAATAAAAATACAAAAATTACGAATAAAAATTCATACGAGGTTTTGCCGTGAAGGAACGTAGTACTGAACTGGTCCAGGGATTTCGCCACTCAGTTCCCTATATAAATGCTCACCGTGGCAAAACATTCGTTGTCATGCTCGGTGGAGAAGCCATTGAACATGAGAATTTCAGCAATATTGTCAATGATATCGGCCTGTTACACAGTTTAGGCATCCGTCTGGTGGTTGTTTATGGCGCCCGACCACAGATTGATGAGAACCTTTCTGAGCATAATTACGAACCGATTTATCATAAAAACATCCGCGTCACCGATGCCCGCGCGCTCGAGCTGGTTAAGCAAGCCGCAGGTCTGCTGCAGCTCGATATCACAGCGCGACTTTCGATGAGTCTGAATAATACGCCACTCCAAGGTGCGCACATCAACGTCGTCAGCGGCAATTTTATCATTGCTCAACCGCTGGGCGTCGATGACGGTATTGATTACTGTCACAGCGGCCGTATCCGCCGTATTGATGAAGAAGCGATTCACCGTCAGCTCGACAGCAATGCCATTGTCTTGCTTGGCCCGGTGGCAGTTTCGGTTACCGGTGAAAGCTTCAACCTGACTTCTGAGGAAGTAGCGACACAACTGGCAATCAAACTGAAAGCGGAAAAAATGATCGGCTTCTGCTCTTCTCAGGGGGTAATCAACGAGGAAGGTAATATTATTTCCGAACTGTTCCCTAATGATGCACAGCAAAGAATTGATCAGATGGAATCCAGCGGTGACTATCTTTCCGGCACCGTTCGCTTCCTGCGCGGCGCGGTGAAAGCCTGCCGCAGTGGTGTACGTCGCAGTCACCTGATCAGTTATCAGGAAGACGGTGCGCTGGTTCAGGAACTGTTCTCGCGAGACGGTATTGGTACGCAAATCGTGATGGAAAGTGCCGAGCAAGTGCGCCGTGCAACCATCAACGACATCGGCGGCATTCTGGAACTTATCCGGCCGCTGGAGCAACAGGGTATTCTGGTGCGTCGTTCCCGCGAACAGCTGGAAATGGAAATCGATAAATTTACCATTATCGAGCGGGATAACCTGACCATTGCCTGCGCAGCGCTTTACCCCTTCCATGATGAAGGGATTGGCGAAATGGCCTGCGTGGCGGTTCACCCCGACTACCGTAGCTCTTCACGCGGTGAAATGTTACTGCAACGCGTTGCCAGCCAGGCGAAACTTATGGGGCTGAACAGGCTGTTCGTACTGACGACCCGCAGTATTCACTGGTTCCAGGAACGTGGCTTCAAGCCAGCAGAAGTGGATGTGTTGCCGATTCAGAAACAAGAAATGTACAACTACCAGCGTCGCTCCAAAATACTGATCGCCGAACTGTAAAAATCTCACCACCTTTCCTCAGTGGTAAAAAAGGACGCTCTCGCGTAATGCCGGTCACTTA
>NZ_JYDF01000043.1:0-10463 GCF_003263525.1 Rahnella sp. NRRL B-41462
AATGGCGCGCGTCGTTCGACGATAGCAGCAAACTGCTCGCCAACCCGTTTGGCTTCATCAGGTGGCATGAAGTCAAAAGGCGTTTTGCCTAATACTTTTTCAGGTGGAACACCGAGAAACTCGATGCATTTATTGGAAGAGAAAACATAACGCCCCTGCGTATCGACTTCCCAGATCCAGTCAGAATTGTTATCGATGATATCCCGCAGGCTGGCCATTTGCTGTAATAGCAGCCCATCTGCTGATTCGAGTTTCATTTCATCCGACATGACACTTCTCCGACTGGCAGGTCTTTACTCAACATCAGGCATTAAGATTTATATCTGAAAATGATATATCACTAGCAATGTTATCTTGATGGCAATAATACATGTCACGGTAGGATTATTCCTACTTATAATTCAATAAATCTTTCTTGATAATATAAATAATTATCTACTATATTCGGCATAAAATGTTGCCTAAGTAAGGGTTCCATACACTTTGTCACCCCTATTTCACCTAAACACGACGTTGTACAGAATTCGCCAAAATGCTTGTCAGGATGAGTTTTTAATCGTTAAAGATAATGATTAGGTAGAATATTCTGCGCCATCACGATGATCTTATGGCACAGAAGTTTGCAAAAAGTTTAAATTAATTAATCGTTCGATAAGGTCTGCGGACGAACCGCGCCATCCCTGACCAGCTCACGCGGCAAACTATTTTTAATCCGGCTTCCGATTCGTTTCGCTAATCCCAACGGCTGGCCGAGCCATGTCACCAGACATTCATCTGCCGGTGGGGCAGTTTGCGGATAAATATCGACGCCCCGGAACCAGCTTTGCGCCAGTTCGTCGTCAATTTCAAAACGGTTTTTAGTTTCAGTATCGCTGAATGCGACCACGGCTTCGTGTTGCCAGCGGAAGCCTTTCGGAAAGCGTTCAGCCAGCCTGATACCAATACGCGAAAAGCGCACTTTCCCAAACAGCGGTTCCAGAACTGCTGGGAATATCCAGATCTCTTTGTCGCGTTGCCACAACGTATATTGTTTTTCCTGCCATAACAGTCCGGACTGACCGGCAGCTTTGATAATTTCTGCGCTGTCCTGACGGGAAAGCGGAGAGAAAGGGAAACGACCGACTTTGTATCCCGGAACAGGCAAGCGCGGTACGGAGTCCGTTTTGCGAAAACGCGCGACGAAGAAACCTTCACTGTCATAAACCTGAGGGAATACGTGCAGATAGCCTTCCTGCGTCACCGCTTTCCTCGCACCCGGGAATAAGTCTGCCAGCGATTCACTTTCCACCGCATCAGCATAAGTCTCGAGCAGCCACTGGCAGACCTGCTGGTTTTCCTGCGCATTAAGGGTGCAGGTTGAATAAACCAGTACACCGCCCGGTTTCAGCGCATGAAAAGCGCTGTCGATCAGTTCACGCTGCGTGGCAGCAATTTCCGACACGCTGTTTTCAGACCAGTTGCTCATGGCATCAGGATCTTTACGGATAACGCCTTCGCCCGAGCAGGGGGCATCCAGCAGAATGGCATCGAAAGTTTCCGGTAATGCGGCACCAAATACGCGCCCGTCAAAGTGGGTGAGTGCTGTATTGCTGACACCGCAGCGGCTGATATTGGCGTGCAGAACTTTTACCCGGCTTGCGGAATATTCATTGGCAACGATGCCGCCCTGATTTTCCATCAGCGCCGCAATCTGCGTGGTTTTTGAACCCGGTGCGGCGGCGACATCCATCACCAGCGTCGGCTGAGTGCCATCAGCAAATAACGCAGTGACCGGCAGCATTGAGCTGGCTTCCTGAATATAAAACAACCCCGCAAGATGAGACAACGCATTGCCTAAACGCGATTCATCCAGTGCATGGCGGTTGATCCAGAAACCTTCGGTGCACCACGGCACAGGCTCTAAATCCCACTGATAACTGCCGGCCAGTGTAAGGAAATCTTCCACGCTGATTTTGAGGGTGTTGACCCGCAGGCTGGGGCGAAGAGGGCGCTGACAGGCAGCGATAAAATCCTCCATGCTCAGGCTGGCAGGCATGATTGCACGAGTGGCTTCAAGAAAAGCGGCGGGTAATTTATCAGCAAAACTGCTGGCAGTGGTGAGCTTTGACAAGAGTGCGGTTCCAGAACTGAATAAGTTTTCAGCCGCGGAGTTTAGCATATTTACCTGCGCAGGGAGGGGCTTCAGTCGTAACCAGGAAACGAAAAGGCCACCCGAAGGTGGCCTTGATGAAAATCATATTGGTTAATTTTTGGGGATTGCCGTTCCCCATTTCTGCCAGTCTTTTGGCGCTTCCGGATTGAGCAGGAAATGGTTGCCATTGCTGGCTTTCGGCGCCAGCGGCGTTGTCGGTGGGGTCGCAAAAGCGATACCGCCACGGATAAACTGCTGGAATGTGCCGCTTTTGAACACGCCGCCGGTCAGACCGAATTGAAGGTCATAACCGGATGCCAGCCAGAACACCGAGTTTTCGCGCACCAGATACTGGTATTTCTTACTGATCCTCAACGTCACGTTTACCCGGTCGGCCATCGCGCCAAGGTAGAAGCCCGAGACCGTACCTACTTCGATGCCACGGAACAACACTGGCGTGCCGATTTGCAATGAACCGACTTCTGCTGCGTCAACAACAATGCCAAGACCGTCGGTGTAGCGGGAATCGGTAATGGTAGATTCCTGCAGGTCAAAATTACGCGCCGGAACACCTTTGCCTGCTTCAACGTTGATATAAGGCTGGAGCAGGGTTTCCAGATTACTGACACCACCGGCTGAAATCTCCGGAGAAACAATCGAGAAGCGCGAACCGCGACGGGCGAAGTCGTTCACAAATTCCGGATATAACACGGCTTTGGCCGAAACCTGATTGAGCTGCGGATCGAGCTTCAGTGATTCGACCTGACCAATTGTGATGCCCAGATAGCGTATTGGCATGCCAGCAGAAAGCTTACTGGCATCATAAGTGTTCAGCGTTATCTGGCTGCCGACAGCGCGGGCCGCGGTTTCTGAATCATACAGAACCCGTTTCACGCCTTTACTGGTGGAGACACCTTCAAGATTATCAAAGCTGATGGCGCCTTTCAGCGCACGATCCAGCGGCGAGGCCTGAACGGTCAGACCGCTGCCATTGAGCTGCACTTTGGCACCACCTTCAGCCCAGAAAATGCTTTTCTCAGACAGAAGATTGCGGTATTGCGGCTGAATATACACATCCACTTCAAACTCGTTCGCTTTCGGGCGAACATTCACAATCTGCCCAACCTGGAATTTACGGTAAAGCACCACTGATCCGGCCTGAATATCTGGCAGGGTTTTCGCCGTCAATGTCAGTGTGGCACCTGGCTGATCTCCCTGAATACCTTCAGCGGCTTTTTCCGCGTTGCTGTAAAGCGGGTATTTCTGAACGGGTTCACCTTTACTGCCAGGAATGAGGCGGATACCCCCATCGACCCATTCCTGTGCGCTGGCACCCAGCACTTCCATGCCATCAATACCCAGCTTCACATCCACGCGGCTGTTGACCACAAACTTGCTGTCTTTGTGCAGCAGATTTTTATATTCCGGCTTGATCGCGGCATTAAACAGGATGCCTTCATCAGTCAGCGTGCGGTCAATCACCGAGCCGACGTTGATACCGTAAAGCTTGATCGGCTGCCCCGCATCAATTCCATAGCTTTGCGGCGCAATCAGCTGAATCTTGACGGTACCGGGGTTCTGAAGCAGGCGCTGGTTACTGTCAAGCACCACGAAATGCTTTTGCGCTTCCCCATCGCCCGGGATCAGTTCCAGCGTATTACCCGTCAGTAACTGACTGATGTTAGCGTTGTTCAAACTAATTTTCGGGCTGTTCATTTCGATACGCGTCCCGGTACGCATCATGTCGATTACCGAAGGGTCGACAGTGAGTTTACCGGTAACTTTATTGTCGGGTTGCAAAGTGACTTTGGTCAGGGTACCGACCTGCAACCCCTGATACATCAGCGGTGTCTGTCCTTCTGACAAGCCGTTGCCGTTCGGCAAATCGAGATTGATTTCAACCCCACGCTGGCTCTGCGCCAGATCCGGATACAGCACGTAAGACTGGTCTGCTTTGGCCGGATTACCATCATTTGGCGAATCCATTGAAATGGCTCCGTTAACCAGCGCGGCCAGACTTTCCATTTGCACTTTCGCGCCACTCAGGCTGAAGTCGCCTTTAAAACCGGATACGTTCCAGAAGCGCGTGTTGTCTTTCACCAGACCGGCAAAACGCTTGTCGATCAGCAAATCAATCGTGACGCCGTCATTACCACTTTCAATGTCGTAATCGTAAACTTTCCCGATAGGGATTTTGCGGTAATACACCAGGGAGCCGGTGCTCAGTGAGCCCAGATCTTTTGAATGCAGGTGAATCATCAGCTCGCCGGTATTTAGGCGGAATTTAGGCTGGGTATCGAGCGCGACGAAATGATCTTTCTCTTTGCCGGGGCCGGGCATCATGCCGATATAGTTACCGCCCACCAGCGCATCAAGGCCGGAAACCCCGGCCAGTGAGGCTTTTGGCGTCACCAGCCAGAACTGTGTGCCTTCGCGCAGGGCGTCAGACAAATCGCTTTTGATACTGACTTTTACCTGAATGGTACGCAGATCTTTGGTCAGACTGATGGACTCTACTGTCCCAACCTCAACCCCCTGATAACGCACAGGAGTACGGCCCGCAACGATACCCGCTGCTGACTGGAAATCGATCGTGACAGTATTTCCACGCTCCTGATAGTTGCTGTAAATCAGCCATCCGGCGATCAGTAAAGCAATAAACGGCAGAAGCCAGAAAGGCGAAATCCGGCGCCTGTGTTTTATCCGTGCTTCAGTCGGTGTATTCGGCGTTTCCTGTTGCATGTGCATCCCAAATCAAGCGGCTATCAAGCCATTCAACGGCAAGAATGGTCAGAATTACGGCAGAGCCAAAGTAAAAGGCGGCCGGACCCATAGTAAAAGACAAAAGCTGGTCACGGTTTACCAGCGACATCATTAATGAAATAACAAACAAATCCAGCATCGACCAGCGTCCTATCCAGGTGACCAGTCGCAGTAAACGGATGCGCGTTTTCAGTCCCTGAATCGCTTTAAAATGGATGCTGAGTAACAGTGTCAGCATCACAATCACTTTAGTAAAAGGCACCAGTACGCTGGCAATAAACACAATTGCGGCAATCGGGATATTGCCTGAAGTGGCAAGCGAAACGACACCGGAGAAAATAGTGTCCTTCAGTTGCTGCCCGTTGGCGTAAATGATGGAAATCGGCAGCAAATTGGCCGGGATTAAAAACATCATGGCTGCAATCAACGCCGCCCAGGTTTTTTGCAGACTGTGTTTGTAGCGTCGTTGCATGGGAACATGACAGCGTGGACAGCGCCCGTGTTCATCCGGTAATCCGGTAAATTTACAGGCAATGCACAAACGCAGTGAAGACGGTACGCCCTTTGGCCTGCGCTGCGGATAAAACTCCTCCCACAGCTGCTCAATATTAAGATTAATCATCGTCATTGTGACCATCACAGTCATCATCAGATACGCGGCCAGTGCAACTCCGGCATTGATATCCGCATATTCTTTGACCTTGATGCTGGCGACCGCCATGCCAATCAGATAAATATCCAACATCACCCAGTCTTTCAGGCGGTCAAGCATCAGCAATACAGGTTTGAGATTCATCCCCAGCTTGCTGCCAAAATGCAGATAAAGAATTGAAACAGCGAGTGTCAGCGGCGCACCGATGGTGCAAAACGCGACCATACTTGCCGTGACCGGATCGCCCTGACGCGACATCTGCCAGATGCCTTCAAGCAGGCTGGCGTCAATACGCGTGCCAAGCAGACGGATGCTGATCAGTGGTTCGGTATAAGCGAAAGGCATCAGCAGCAAAATGCTGATGGCCATAGTGATCAGCCGGGGAAGGGAGCAAACTTTGCCTTTTTCCACTTTGGCGTTACAGCGCGGGCAATGTGCAGTTTGCGTCCGTTTCAGCGCCGGAAGCGAGAAAAGGTAATCGCATTCATGGCACCGCTGGTAGCGAACATGCGGTAACTGGACTGATATTGTGTTTATTTTCATAGTACCTGGAATAGTAAAGAATACCTGTTGTTACAATTACGCATCCCCGTTGGGGGGCAGACGAGGCCATCAGGCCAAGATCAGCCAGGTTTTTTTGACAAAATAACGTATTATGCGGTCGGCAAACAGTTATTGTAGGCGAGTCTTTTTGATGTCACACAGGATTAACCTTGTTCACATGGGCATTTAATGCTTATTTTATAGGGGTTAAGCACAACAGAACGGCTCAGTGCCCTTAGGTCATTATTGGTTACTACATGAATAAAGAAGCATTCTACACGGAATTAAAACGTGATTTGAACGCGTTGATCGCCGGAGAAAACAATTTTATTGCTACTCTGTCGAACGCAAGTGCCTTACTTTTTGAACGTCTTGATGGCGTCAACTGGGTAGGTTTTTATCTGCTGGACGGCACAACACTCGTGCTGGGGCCATTCCAGGGTAAAATTGCCTGCGTGCGTATTCCGGTAGGAAAAGGCGTCTGCGGTACCGCAGTAGCGGAAAATGCTGTACAGCGTGTGGGCGATGTTCATGCCTTCCCCGGGCATATCGCCTGTGATGCAGCAAGTAATGCCGAAATTGTTCTGCCAGTGGCCGTTAATGGCACAGTGATCGGCGTATTAGACATTGATAGCACCGTTTATCAACGCTTCGATGAAGCGGATGAACTGGGGCTGACAGAGTTAGTCAGCGGGCTTTGCCAGCATCTCGAAAGCTGCGATGCTGAAAAATATGTCAATCTGATCGTAAGTTGATCGTCGGATAACGTGGCATTTAATAATGGCGTCATTATAATGACGCCTGTTCATGCCTGCGCCGGTTGGCAAACCCGTTGTAATCAGGAAATTTCATGGAAAATCAACCTAAGTTGAACAGTAGTAAAGAAGTCATCGCCTTTTTGGCTGAGCGGTTCCCGCTCTGTTTTACCGCCGAAGGCGAAGCACGCCCATTAAAGATCGGTATCTTTGCGGATTTGGTCGCGCGCGTGCAAGGTGAAGAGAATCTGAGCAAAACTCAGTTACGCTCTGCTCTGCGCCTGTATACCTCAAGCTGGCGTTATCTGTACGGCGTTAAAGTCGGTGCAGAACGTGTTGATCTTGATGGTAATTCATGTGGCGTTCTTGAAGAACAGCACGTAGAACATGCCCGTAAACAGTTGGAAGAAGCGAAAGCCCGTGTTCAGGCACAACGTGCGGAACAACAGGCTAAACGTCGTGAAGCCGGTGAAACCGCTGAGCCACGTCGTCCACGTCCGGCCGCTAAAAAACCTGCGCCGCGTCGTGAAAATGCGCCCGCAGCTGTGGCTGGCCAGGAAAATCGCAAACCACGTACACCTCGCCCACCGCGTGAGGAAAAACGTGAACCGCGTCATGTGCCAGTAACAGACATTTCAAAACTGCAAATTGGCCAGGAAATCAAAGTCAGAGCAGGTCAGAGTGCGATGGATGCAACCGTATTGGAAATTGCCAAAGACGGTGTTCGCGTTCAACTCTCTTCGGGTCTGGCGATGATTGTACGCGCAGAACATTTGCAGTTCTGATACGGAGGCCAACTCAGGCATGAACAAATTTGTCAGATTAAGCGTTATTGCGGGTCTGTTAATGGCAGGAGCCGGGCTGGTGAACACCAGCTTTGCTGCGAACGAGAGTACACCGGTGACTCTCGCTCAACTTCCTAATTTAACGCAGGATCCGCAGGATGCAACGGTGAGCGAGCGTGTGACTGCTCGTTTTACCCGTTCACATTATCGTCAGTTCGACCTTAATGCGGATTTCTCAGCGAAAATCTTCGACCGTTACCTCAACATGCTCGATTATGGCCATAACGTATTAATGGCTTCCGATGTCGCACAATTTACTGATAAACGTGCCACCTTGGGTGAGGAACTGAAATCCGGTCAGTTAACTACCCCCTATGCCTTATTCAATCTGGCTCAGAAACGCCGCTTTGAACGTTATGACTATGCGTTAAAAGTGCTTGAGCGCCCGATGGATTTTACGGGCAACGACACCATTGAACTTGATCGCAGTAAATCACCGTGGCCGAAAGACCGCGCTGAGCTGGACAAATTGTGGGATGCGAAAGTCAAATATGACGAGCTGAACCTCAAACTGACCGGCAAGAACGATCAGGAAATTCGCGATGTATTGTCTAAGCGTTATCATTTTGCGATGAAGCGTCTGACGCAAAGCAACAGCGAAGATGTCTTCCAACTGGTCATGAATGCCTTCGCGCACGAAATTGATCCGCACACCAACTATTTATCGCCTCGCAGCACTGAACAATTTAATACTGAAATGAGCCTGTCTCTGGAAGGTATTGGTGCGGTCTTGCAAGGTGACGACGATTATACAGTCATCAATTCGATGGTTGCTGGCGGCCCGGCGGCCAAAAGTAAAGCCATTGCAGTGGGTGACCGTATTGTGGGTGTCGGTCAGGTTCAGGCAGGAAAACAGACTCCGATCGTTGATGTGATCGGATGGCGTCTCGACGATGTGGTTGCGTTAATCAAAGGGCCAAAAGGCAGCAAAGTCCGTTTGCAGATCTTGCCAGCGGGTAAAAATGCCAAGAACCATGTGATTACGCTGACCCGCGAGAAGATTCGTCTCGAAGATCGCGCCGTCAAAATGACCATCAAAAATGTTGGCGCTCAAAAAGTCGCTGTGATGGACATTCCTGGCTTCTATGTTGGCCTGACAGATGACGTCAAAGTGCAGTTGCAGAAAATGGCTAAGCAGAACGTTAACAGCCTGGTTATCGATCTGCGCACCAACGGAGGGGGGGCGCTGACGGAAGCGGTTTCGCTGTCCGGTCTGTTTATCCCAAGTGGTCCGGTGGTTCAGGTACGCGATAATAATGGTCGCATCCGTCAGGACAGTGATACTGATGGCGTCGTTTACTACAAAGGTCCGCTGGTGGTTCTGGTTGACCGCTTCAGTGCTTCGGCATCAGAAATCTTCGCCGCCGCTATGCAGGATTATGGCCGTGCGCTGATTGTCGGTGAGCCGACCTTCGGTAAAGGTACGGTTCAGCAGTATCGTTCACTGAACCGTATTTACGACCAGATGCTGCGCCCTGAATGGCCTGCGCTCGGTTCTGTGCAATACACTATCCAGAAGTTCTATCGCATCAATGGCGCAGTACTCAGCGTAAAGGGGTTACCCCGGATATCCTGATGCCAACCGGTATTGAATCGATTGAAACCGGCGAGAAGTTCGAAGATAACGCACTTCCGTGGGATAGTATTAATGCGGCAACCTACACCAAATTAGGCGACATGAAACCGTTCCTGCCTGAATTGCTGAAAATGCATGAGGCCCGTATTGCGCAAAATCCTGAGTTCCAGTACATCCAGCAAGATATCGCGCGTTACAAGGCGCTGAAAGACAAACGTAACATTGCCTCTCTGAATTACGCCCAGCGTGATAAAGAAGATAAAGAGGATGATGCACTGCGTCTTAATCGCCTGAATGAACGCTTCAAGCGTGAAGGCAAGAAGCCGCTGAAATCTCTCGACGATCTGCCGAAAGATTATGTTGCTCCGGATCCTTACCTTGATGAAGCTGACCATATTGCTGTCGATCTCGGTAAGCTGGAAAAGTCTCAGGTTGATCAGGCCCCGGCAAAATAATTCTGGTGACAGACTGACTAAAAGCGCACTCCGGTGCGCTTTTTTTATGCGGTGTTTTTCTGAATAACATCGGTATTTCAGCCCTGTCTGTAAAAGCAAACGCTTCAAAATGTAAAGTATTGTGAATTCAGGCCTTCAGAACGCATGGAGTCTTGAATCCTGATAAGAAGCCCATAGGATCAGTACAGCCCGGCATGCTATGTGCCGGTGGTATGACTCGCTAATAACAATGAAGTAACAATGAGGAAGTGAAATTTTATGATGCGTATAGCGTTGTTCCTGCTGACTAACCTGGCCGTTATGCTGGTATTCGGGCTGGTACTTAGCCTGACCGGCATTCAGCACAGCAGCGTGCCGGGGCTGATGATCATGGCCGGGCTATTTGGCTTCGGTGGCGCAATTGTCTCATTACTGATGTCGAAATGGATGGCGTTACGCTCAGTGGGGGGGGAAGTCATTGAGCAGCCGCGTAACGAAACTGAGCGCTGGTTGATGGACACCGTACGTCGCCAGTCTCAGCAGGCGGGCATTGCGATGCCACAGGTCGCGATTTATCACGCACCCGATATTAACGCCTTCGCCACGGGCGCACGTCGCGATGCCTCTCTGGTGGCGGTGAGCACCGGATTGCTGCAAAGCATGAGTCAGGACGAAGCCGAGGCGGTTATCGCCCATGAAATCAGCCACATTGCGAACGGCGATATGGTAACCATGACGCTGATTCAGGGGATCGTGAATACCTT